>NZ_JAMZBD010000082.1:0-9106 GCF_024158685.1 Halomonas sp. 707D4
CTTCGCCCCGGTGGCGTTTCGTGTCCAGACCTTCGATCTTCCGCTCAGCGACACTTCCCGCGACTACGTCGAGCGGCTCTTGCAGGTGCCGGCGCTGCAGGCGCGGTACGAGCAGGCGCTGGCGGAGCCCTGGCGCGAGGAGAGCCACGAGCGCGATACGCTGAAGAACGCGATGCTGCTGCGCGATCTGCGAACGGGTTAGCCCGTGGGCCGGCCAATTCCGTTACACTAGTGAAAAATCAAGCGGATGATGGCCATGGCTCTGAGCGCGACCCCCTATAAAGTGGATGTGAACCTGACCGACCTGGATCGCAACGTGTATGAGACGCTGCGCTTCACCGTCGCTCGACACCCCTCGGAAACCGAGGAGCGACTCTGCGCGCGGCTGCTGGCCTTCGTGCTGTGGTACAGCGAGGCACTTGCCTTCGGGCGCGGGCTTTCGGACGTGGACGAGCCGGCGCTGTGGGAGAAGAGCCTGGATGGCCGCGTGCTGCACTGGATCGAGGTGGGCCTGCCGGACGCCGACCGGCTGACCTGGTGCTCGCGGCGCGCCGAGCGGGTATCGCTTCTGGCCTACGGGCGCACGGATATCTGGGAGGCGAAGGTGCTGCCGGCGGTGGCCCCGCTCAAGAACCTGCACGTGGCGAGCCTGCCGCAAGCGGCGCTCGAGACCGTGGCGCAGGACCTGCCCCGGGCGATCGAGTGGGCGGTCATGATCAGCGATGGTGCGCTGTTCGTCACCGACGAGCGGGGCCAGCATGAGATCACTCCGCACTGGCTGAAGCTCGAACGTTGAGCGCCGCGCGAGGGAAGTATGCCTGCTAAACATTCCTTTGTTACATACAACCAAAAATGTTTATAAAGTGGCTATACTGATGGCCTCGAACGACACCCTCCTCAAGGAACGAGACATGAACGACTCTTCTGCCGCCCGGTGGAAACCCCTGGCCCTCGCCGCTTCGATGACGCTTCTGGCACCTCTAGCCTTCGCCGACGACAGCGCATTGTCGGTCAAGGTCGAGAACGACGGCATGGCCAGCAGCGACGACGGCCACTTCACCAGCGGCTTCGAGCTCAACTACCGCTACACCCCAGGTGACCAGAGCTGGACCCAACGGCTTGCGACCTCCTTGCCCGATGCGATCATCGGCCGGGCGAACCAGGCGAGCTTTCGCTTGGTGCACCAGATCTACACGCCGGACAACATCGAGGAGCCCGCGCTGATCGTGGACGATCGTCCCTACGCGGGCCTGGTGTTCGTCGGTCTGTCGCTCTACGAGGACGCGCCAATCTCCCAGAACGTGACCCAGGCGACCGACCTGCACCTGGACGTGGGGCTGGTCGGGCCGTCGTCGCTGGCGGACAGCATCCAGCGCGAGGTGCATCGCATCACCAACAGTGACCGACCGCGCGGCTGGGACAACCAACTCGGCGACGAGCCGATCGCCAACCTCAACTGGCGCCGCCAGTGGTGGATCGACACGCCTCTGGCCGGCAAGCAGTTCGCCCACGGTCCGAGTGTGGGCGTGGCGCTGGGCAATCTCTACACCTACGCCAGCACCGGCTACAGCGTACGCTGGGGCGACGACGCCAGCGGCGTGCCGACGCTGACGCCCAACCCGGGCAGTCGCGGCCAGTTCGACGCCACCCACGGCCTCCAGTGGTACCTGTTCGCCAACGTGGACGGCTACTACATGGCGCACAACCTGACCCTCGACGGCAACGTCTTCTCCTCGAGCCACTCGGTGGATCGCAAGGAGTGGGTCGCGGATGCCTCCGTCGGCCTCGCCCTCGGCTGGGACGAGTGGCAGGTGACCTACGCCGCGCTCAAGCGCACCCGCGAGTTCGACGGCCAGGACAGCCACGATACCGTCGGCGCGATGACGCTCACCAGGCGCTTCTGATGGCAGGCAAGAGCCGTTACCCCACCACGCCGGACGGGCGCTACTTCGTGGCCAAGAACCGGCTCTGGCGCTGCACCGACCCGCGCCTCGACGACGACGAGGAGCAGGCGCAGGTCAACGCCTTGATGAAGGCGCGTCGCGCGGTCAAGAGCGCCAAGCAGCAGGGCGACGACGCGGCACTCAAAAAGGCGCGCAGCGAGGTTCAGCGCGCCAAGGAGGCGTTGGGCGAGCGCGGCCCGGTGTGGTGGGACGACGGCGCGCCGGACGAGGGCGGCCGCGCCCCCGAAAACAGCTCCTACGCCGAATGGTGGGAAAAGCATCGTTGACGCCCAGGTCAACTGCACGGGCCGGTGCAAGCGATCCAGCGGCGACATTGACAGACGGACGCCTCCCTTTTATATTCCCTTGCGAATAATAATCACTACCATTATCAGTCGATAATTTTGCTCGGGATACTTTTCATGCCAGACGGCTTTCAAGGCAAGCATCGACTTGCCTTGGCGATCACCATCGCCTCTCACGCGCTTGCCACTCCGGTGATCGCCCAGTCAAGCGCCCGTGCCGATGATGACGTCGCCCTCGATACCGTTCAGGTGACCGCCGAGGCGTCGGGAGTCTACGGTTATATCGACGCCGAACGCGAATCCAGAGTAGGCAAGCTTGCGGTGCCGATCTCTGAGCAGCCGTTTTCCATGTCGGTCATCGACCAGGAGTTCATTCAGGACACCGGTGCCAAGAGTATCCAGGATACGCTGCTGTATACGCCTGGCGTGCATGCGGGCAACTTCGGCTTCGATACGCGAACGGACAGCGCCAAGGTGCGCGGGCTGGATGCAGGGCGTTACCTGGACGGCCTGCGCCAGGTCTACGGCGCCTACAACACGGTGCGCACCAATCCCTACGCGCTGGAAAGCGTCGAGGTGCTGCGCGGGCCATCGTCCATGCTGTATGGCCAGGCGGATCTGGGCGGCATCATCAACGGCGTCTCCAAATTGCCGCAGGCGGAGCAGCGCGGCGAAGTCTGGGCCCAGGTCGGCTCCTTCGATCGCCAGCAGCTCGCGGTGGATGTGACCGGGGCCGCCGACGAAGAAGGGCAGTTCCTCTACCGTCTGGTGGCGCTTGCCCGAGACAGCGGCACCCAGGTGGATCACGTCGACGACGATGGCTACCTGCTCGCGCCCTCGTTTACCTGGCGGCCCAGTGACGAGACCCAGTTCACACTGCTGATCAATCGCCAGGAGAACAAGGGTCAGGTATCGGCGCAGTTCCTTCCCCAGGTAGGCACCCTGGAACCGGGCTCCCAAGGGTTCATCGGCTCTCAGCGGTTTGTGGGGGAGCCCGGTTGGGATCGCTATGATCGCGAGAAGACCGAAACCACGCTGTTCTTCGATCAAACACTGACCGATGACTGGGCGTTTTCCGCTACCGCGCGCTACACCGAATCCAGTACCCAAACCCGCGAGCATTGGGTGGACATCCCGAGCGTACCCGGCCCGAACGGCGAGGTGAATCGCACGATATTCACCGCCGACAACCAGACCCGCATTCTCAACTTGGATGCGCGGCTCACGGGGTCGTTCAGTCTGGGCGCCACCGAGCACACCCTGCTGGCGGGTATCGACCGTCAGGATGCGCGCTGGTCCGAGGACAACTACTCCTCCGTGGCCGGCGGAGGCGGGCCGATCAATATCTATGATCCCACTTACGGCGATCTTCGCCTCGACGCGCTCGACCCGCGCGACCGACCCGACAACGATATCGAGCAGGTGGGCGTGTACTTGGCGGATCATGTCGAGTTCGGCCCGGTGGTGCTCTCCGCAGGGCTTCGGCGTGACTGGGCCGAGAACCGTACCCTCGCGGTGGAAGGCCCCGATACGGTCAGTGACGAGGCGAAGACTACCGGACGTCTCGGGCTGATGTACCGCTTCGAGAACGGTTTCTCGCCCTACGTGAGTTACTCCGAAGCGTTCGCCATGAACCTGGGAAGCGACGGCACGGACGATCCGAGCCCGCTCAAGCCGACCACCGGTGATCAAAACGAGATTGGCTTCAAGTACGTGTCGCCGGACCAAACGTTGGCTCTGAGCGCGGCCTACTTCGATATCACCCAGGAAAACCGCATCAGCGACGGCCTCACCCCGGGCGGCGTGCAGCAGGTGGGCGCCAAGGTGGACGGCATCGAGGTACAGCTGAACAAGCGCTGGCAGCAGTTGGAGACCCAGCTTGCCTATACCCATCTCGATGCTCGCAACGATGCCACCGGCCTGCGGCTGCCTTTCGTGGCCGAAGAGCAGGTGTCCTGGTGGAACCGACTCTACATGGGAACGAACTGGCGCGTCGGTGCCGGTGTACGCTACGTGGGCGACACCGTGGGCGCCAGCGAAGCCCCGGTGGTGCCGTCCAGCACGCTGTATGACGCGATGGTCGGCTACACACTCGACGACTGGGACTTCTCGGTGGATATCAAGAACTTTACCGACGAAGAGTACGTGAGCTGGTGCCGCTACGATGGGAGTGATTGTGGCTACGGCGACCGGCGCAGCGTTACCGCGAACGTTCGCTATCAGTTCTGACCCCGCGCACGACGCAAGACGGCCCCCGAGGTGGCCGTCTTGCGTCATGGGTGATACCCGCTATCGCTGGCTTTAGAGCTTGTCGAAGTCGCTGGCATCATGGCGCTCGAGAAGCTGCTCGCTCTCGTCGCCCCAGGTCTTGTTGACCATGCGACCGCGTTTGACCGCGGGGCGCTCGTCGAGCTCCTCGGCCCAGCGGATCACGTTTTCGTAGGTGTGGGCCTGCAGGAACTCCGCCGCCTCGTAGACGCGGTTCTTGACCAAGGCGCCGTACCAGGGGTAGATCGCCATGTCGGCGATGGTGTACTCGTCGCCGGCCATGTAGCGGTTGTTCGCCAGGTGCCGGTCGAGCACGTCGAGCTGGCGCTTCACTTCCATGGTGTAGCGGTCGATGGGGTACTGGTACTTCTCCGGCGCGTAGGCGTAGAAGTGCCCGAAGCCGCCGCCCAGTATCGGCGCGCTGCCCATCTGCCAGAAGAGCCAGGAGAGGGTTTCGGTGCGCTTGGCCGGATCCGTCGGCAGGAAGGCGTCGAACTTCTCGGCCAGGTACAGAAGGATCGCGCCGGACTCGAACACCCGCTGGGGCGGGGTGACGCTGTGATCCATCAGCGCCGGAATCTTCGAGTTGGGGTTCACCTCGACGAAGCCGCTGCCGAACTGGTCGCCCTCGCCGATCTGGATCAGGTGGGCGTCGTACTCGGCACCCGTGATGCCCTTTTCCAGGAGCTCCTCGAGCAGAATGGTGACCTTGACGCCGTTGGGGGTGGCCAGCGAGTAGAGCTGCAGCGGGTGCTTGCCCACCGGGCGCTCCTTCTCGTGGGTCGCGCCCGCCGTCGGCCGGTTGATGCTGGCGAACTTGCCGCCGTTACCCGGCTCCCACTCCCATACTCGCGGCGGTGTATAGGTATCGCTCATCGTGCTCTCTCCTCGTGGTGATGGACGTCGATCAAAGGTCTTCTATAACGTAGCGTCAAGCTATCAATGGGGCTAATGAAAACCGTCTGCAAGGGGCGTATGTTGGGTCGGTACATGAGTGAACGTCGAAATGGACAGGAGCGGAGCCAGATGCGAACGATCGGTGTACTGGGCGGCATGAGCTGGGAGTCGACCCAGAGCTACTATCAGGCGTTGAACGAAGGGGTCAACCAGGCGCTTGGCGGACTGCATTCCGCTTCCATCGTATTGATCAGCGTCGATTTCGCCGAGATCGAGGCGCTGCAGCGCGCCGGCGACTGGGTGCAGGCCGGGGAGCGGCTCGCCGAGGCGGCTCGACGGCTCGAGCGCGCCGGTGCCGATTGCCTGCTGCTCGCCACCAATACCATGCACAAGGTCGCGCCCGCCATCGAAGCGGCCATCGGGATTCCGCTTCTGCACATCGCCGATGCCACCGCCGAGCGCTGCCAGGCGCAGGGCATCACCCGGGTGGGGCTCCTTGGCACGCGCTTCACCATGGAGCAGGCGTTCTACAAGGCGCGCCTCCAGAAGCGCTACGGCATCGACGTCGTCGTCCCGGACGAGCCCCAGCGTGACAGCGTTCACCGGATCATCTTCGAGGAGCTTTGTCGCGGCGAGATCAGGGAGGCGTCCCGAGCCCGCTACCTGGAGATCATCGCGACCCTCGAGGCTCGCGGCGCTCAGGCGGTGATTCTCGGCTGTACCGAGATCGCCCTGCTGGTCGCCCAGGAGCACACCACGGTGACACTTTTCGACACCACCGCCCTGCATGCGGCAAAGGCGGTGGCCTGGTCGCTCGAGACCTAGACGACGCTCAGCGTGACGTCGATGTTGCCGCGCGTGGCGTTGGAGTAGGGGCAGACCGTGTGAGCCTTCTCCACCAGCGACTCGGCCTCTTCGCGCGCAAGCCCGGGCAGGCTCACCTCGAGCTCGACCTCGATGCCGAAGCCGATCTCCACCGCACCGATGCCTACGGCGGCGTCGATACTGACGTCCTTTGGCAGCGTCACCTTCTCCTGGCTCGCCACGTGCTTGAGCGCGCCCAGAAAGCAGGCGGCGTAACCCGCCGCGAAGAGCTGTTCCGGGTTGGTGCCCTGGCCACCGGCGCCGCCCAGTTCCTTGGGCGTGCTGAGCGTGACGTCGAGCGCACCGTCGGAAGATCTGGCGTGGCCTTCACGGCCGCCGGTGACGTGGGCTTCGGCGCGGTAAGCGATGGTTTCGATGGACATGGAGCCTCCTTGGTCGATGATCAATACCGAGCCAAGTTAGTCCAGCTTTATTTTGCGCGCAAGATAAATTCGAAAGTGTGCTAACGAATCGAGCGGGCCCGTGGTCAGAGCGTCTTGAGAAGCTGCTCGCGTAGCGTCACCAGCTCGTTCTTCAAAGCCGCCAGCCGCTCGGGCGAGAGGGTGCTTGCCTGCATCATGCAGCCGGGAATCGGGGCCGCCTTGGTACGCAGCTCCCACCCCTTGCGGGTCAGGCAGAGCGTGACCACGCGCTCGTCGTCCGGGCCTCGCCGGCGTTCGAGAAAGCCGTCGTGCTCCAGGCGCTTGAGCAGCGGGGTGAGCGAGCCCGGGTCGGTCAGCAGGCGCTTGCTGAGCGCGCCCACCGTCAATCCATCGTGCTGCCAAAGCGCCAGCATCGCCAGGTACTGCGGGTAGGTGAGCCCCAGCTCCTTGAGCAGCGGCTTGTAGGCCTTGGTCATGGCAAGCGAGGTGGAGTAGAGCGCGAAGCAGAGCTGGTGATCCAGCGCGAGCGCGTTCAGGGGGTCTTGCTCGGACATGATGGCTCCCGGGTTGGTCGCGACCAATGTAGCGCGTCACGCGTCGAGTGGCTATCTCCTTGCCGGCGTGAGGCGCGTCGCCAAGGGCGCTGGAGCCTACCTGCCGATTTCGCTAAAGTGGCGCCTGTTCCTCGCCTTCGGAGTATTGCCCTTGAACATCCAGCAGCTCACCTTGTACCCGGTCAAATCGCTCCAGGGCATCGACGTGGCGGCGGCGCAGCTCACTCCCCAGGGGCTTGCCCACGACCGTCACTGGATGTGGGTCGACGAGCATCAGCGCTTCGTCACCCAGCGCCAGCTCCCGGCGCTCGCCCGTATCCAGGTGACGCTCACCGACCAGGCGCTGGTGCTTTCCCATCCGCGCGCGGGTTCGATCGACATCCCCCTTGAGGCGCCCGAGGGCAAGATCCGCCTGGTCACGGTGTGGAGCGATCACTGCAAGGCCCTGGCCGAGCGCCAGGCGGTATCCGACTGGCTGCTCGAGGCGCTCGGTGAGCAGGCCCGGGGCCTGACGCTGGTGCGCTTCGCCGAGGGGTTCACGCGCCACGTGGAAGCCGACTTCATGCAAGGCGAGGTCGCGGATACCCGCTTCGCCGACGGCTATCCGTTTCTCGTGACCACCACCGCTTCGCTCGACGCCCTCAACCAGGCGCTCGAGGCCGGTGGCCATTCGCCGGTACCCATGGCGCGGTTTCGCCCCAACCTGGTGATCGATGGCGCCTCGGCCTGGGAAGAGAACGCCTGGAAGACGATCGAGCTTGACGGTGGCGCGGTCCGCTGGACGCTGCGCAAACCCTGCAAGCGGTGCAAGATCATCACCGTCGACCAGCGCGAGGGCGTGATTCCCGTGCCCGCCGAGCCGCTCGCCACGCTGGTGAAGATGGCCACCCAGCCCGGGCTCAAGGGCGCTCACTTCGGCCAGAACGCCACGCTCGACGTCGGCGCGGGCGCGACCATCCGAGTCGGCGATGCCGTCACGGGCCGGCCGCGCTAGCGTCGTTCGCACCGCGAGGAAAATACGCTACGCTGAAGGAGGTGGCGACCGGGACCGCGTCCCGCGCCCTTCGAGTAATCAGGCAAACGAATGCAACAGGAGTGTTCCATGGATAGCAAAGCGAATGCGCATTGGGAAGGTGGCTTGAAGGATGGCAAGGGCAGCATCAAGACCGAGAGCGGCGTGCTGGATGCCGGCTACTCCTTCAAGCAGCGCTTCGAGGGCGAGAAGGGCACCAATCCGGAAGAGCTGATCGGTGCCGCTCACGCCAGCTGCTTCTCGATGGCGCTTTCCATGATTCTGGGTGACAAGGGCTACACCGCCGATGCCATCGATACGCAGGCAACGGTGACACTCTCCCAAGGCAAGTCCGGGTTCGACATCTCCAAGATCCACCTCGACGTCGAGGCGAGCGTGAGCGGAGCCGACGAGGCTGCCTTCCAAGAGGCTGCCGAAACTGCCAAGGCCAACTGCCCGGTCTCCAAGGTGCTCAAGGCCGACGTGACCATGACGGCCAAGCTCAAGGGCTGAGCCGCCTTCAGTCGCTCGATCTCGATCGAGCGATCCTGCCCGACGACACTTGCGTACTTCTGGCCGCCTTGCGCGGCCAGAAGCGTTTCAGGTGCCTGACCGACGCTCACGCCCAGAGCGAGATGAGCACCTTGCCGGAGGCCTCGGAGTCCTTGGCGATGGCGAATGCGTTCTGGGCATCGCTTGCCGGCAGCACGTGAGTGATGACGTCGTCGAAACGCGTGTCCGCCGCCAGCAGCGCGATGGCCTCGTCGATCTCATCAAAAAAGCGGAAGCAGCCGCGCAGTTCGACTTCCTTCGAGATCAGCGGTGCCAGCGCCAGCGGCTGGGCCGAGGCGGGCATCATGCCGATCTGGGCGATGACGCC
>NZ_JAMZBD010000083.1:0-9105 GCF_024158685.1 Halomonas sp. 707D4
GTAGTCGGGAATGCCGCTGTCGGTGCTCACTCCGGCCCCGGTAATGACGAACAGGCGGGGGTGGCGAAGCACGAACGCCGCCAGCGCCTCCCCTGCCGCTTCTACCTCACTGTGGTTTTTAATCTGCGTCAAACGCTCACCCTAGGCAACCGGTTAAACTCTCAACGATACTGTAGGACAATGGCGCGGCATACAACGTGCCCAGCCTGGCGCAAAAAGGAGCCCAACATGCAGCGGGATCACGACATCATCATTGTAGGCGGCGGCATGGTGGGCGCGGCGCTGGCCGCGCGGCTGGGCCAGGCGGGCCGGCGCGTGGGGCTCATCGAGCGCGGCGGCGCCCCGAAGGCGCCCGAGGGCGACTTCGACCTGCGCATCTCGTCGCTCAACAAGCGCTCGCTGGATTTCATCGCGGCGAGCCATACCATTCTGCCCCTGGAGCGCACCTGCGCGTTTCGCCATATCGAGGTGTGGAACCAGGAGGGCTCCGGACACAGCCTGTTTTCCGCCCGCGACAGTGACCTCGAGCAGTTCGGCCTGTTCATCGAGAACGTGGCGCTGCAGCACGCCCTGTGGCAACGCCTGGAAGCGATGCCCTGCGTGACGCTCTACACCGACACCACGGTGGTCTCGACGCTTGCCGGGGTGGACGCGCGCATGGTGGAGCTCGACAGCGGCCAGACCCTGAGTGCCGAGCTCGTGGTGGGCGCCGACGGCGCCCGCTCGCAGCTCAGGGAGCTTTCCGGCATCGGCGTGCTGACCCACGACTACCACCAGCGGGCGATGATCGTGAACGTCGAGACCGCCCTGCCCCAGCAGGACGTGAGCTGGCAGTGCTTCACCCCGACCGGCCCCCTGGCCATGCTGCCGCTGCCCGGCCACCGGGCGTCGCTTGTGTGGTACGACAAGGAGGCTGCCACCCAGGCCCGCGAAGCGCTGGACGACGACGCCCTGAAAGCCGCCATCGAAGCCGCCTTCCCCAAGCGGCTGGGCGGCCTCACCCGGGTCAACGCCCGGGCGAGCTTTCCCATCAAGCGCCAGCACGCCAAGCGCTACACCGCCAAGCGCCTGGCGCTGATCGGCGACGCCGCCCACGTGGTGCACCCGCTGGCGGGCCAGGGGCTGAACATCGGCCTGCACGACGCCGACACCCTCGCCGAGCTGATCCTCAGCCATACGGATGCCGGCGATGCCTCCGCCCTTCAGCGTTTCGAGTGGCAGCGCCGGCTCGCCAACCAGGCGATGATCGCCGCCACCGACAGCTTCCATCACCTGTTCACCGGCGTGAAACCGCTGCGCCAGCTCGGCGACTTGAGCCTGCATCTGGCCGAGCGCCTGCCGTTTGCCAAGCGCATGATGATGCAGCAGGCCAACGGGCTGAACCCGTTCAAGTGGCGCTAGACGCCTCGGCGGCGGGGAGCTCGCAAAGATGCCCCGTTTTATCCAGGCTGAACTCGGCGAAATCCCGCGCCAGATAGAGCGTACCGGTGTAGGCCTCTTGCGCCTCCTGGCGAATCGCCTCGATGGACGACGACGCCTCGCCGCGAGACTGATAGCGCGGGCTGAAGTGGGTCAGCACCAGATGAGGCAGCGCGACGGACTCGGCAAAGGCCGCGACCTGGCCCGCGTAGCTGTGGCGCACCTCGGCCGCCTTGTCGGCCATCGCGGCGGTGTAGGTGGCCTCGTGCACCAGCACCTGAGCGCCCTCGCAGGCGCTGGCCAGAAGCGCCGGGCAGTCGTTGTCACCGGCCACGACGATCTTGCCCGGCGGCTGTGTGATGCGAAGATACGCCCCGCTTTCGAGTATCTCGCCTTTCCACTCGACGTCCTCACCGCTGTAAAGCCGCCCCCAGAGCGGGCCGCGAGGCACGCCCTGCGCGATCAACTTCTCGGTATCGAGTACTGGCCTCGGCTTTTCGGTAAAGCTGTAGGCGTAGGAATCCACCCCGTGGGACAGGCGCGTCGTGCTCACTTCGAGCGTTTCGAAATCGATGCACGGCAGCGCCTCGACGAACTGGAACGCCAGCGGGAATGACAGCGTCACCTGGGTGGCCTCGAAGGTGGCCAAGAGCCACGCCTTCAGCGCTTCGGGCGCAACGATCGTGAGCGGCTCGACCCGTCCGTTCATCGAGGCGCTGGCCAGAAGCCCCGGCAGCCCGTAGCAGTGGTCGCCGTGCATGTGGGTGATCAGGATCGCGCGAAGCCCGTGAAGCGACAGCGGCGTATGCAGAAGCTGGTGCTGGGTGGCCTCACCGCAGTCGATCAGATACCACCCCTTGCCCCTGCGCTCGCGCAGCGCCAGCCCGGAGAAGTTGCGCTGCTTGGTGGGCGTGCCGGCAGAGGTGCCGAGAAAGAGCAGGTTCATGGCGGGTTCTCGTGTGGGTCAGCACTCACCTCGCAGCGAGGCAGCGTATGAAAGTCGTTCAAAACTCCCGGGGGCTGGCTATGCTGAGAAAGCCGCCGCGACGGCCCACGACAACCACAACGCCCCTGCCGGGAGGCCTCATGCAACGCACCTCGCGCTACGCCCTCATGATAGCAAGCCTTGGCCTGCTGGCCGCCCCGCCGCTTTCGGCCTTCGACGGCATCGTTGAGAAACAGCGCTTTCGCCTCGAGAACTTCACCACCCAGGGCGGCGAGACGATCCCGCAGGTGGACGTCGGCTGGGAAGCCTACGGCGAGCTCAACGACGCGCGAGACAACGTCATCCTGATCACGCATTTTTTCTCCGGCACCAGTCACGCGGCGGGGCGTTACAGCGACGAGGACGCGCTGCCCGGCTACTGGGACGCCATCATCGGCCCCGGCAAGGCGCTGGATACCGACCGTTTCTACATCATCTCCTCCGACACGCTGGTCAACCTCAACGCCCATGACCCGAACGTGGTCACCACCGGCCCGGCCACGATCAACCCGGAGACGGGCGAGCCTTGGGGCATGGCGTTTCCGTTGGTGGGCATTCGCGATTTCGTCGAGGTGCAGCGGGCGCTGCTGGAAAGCCAGGGGATCGACTCGCTGTACGCGGTGATGGGCGCCTCGATGGGGGCGCTGCAGGCCATCGAGTGGGCGAGCGTCTACCCGCAGCGGGTCGAGCGGCTGATTCCCGTGATCGGCAGCGGCGCCACCGACCCGTGGCTTCTGGCCACCCTGGGCACCTGGGCCGTGCCGATCCGCCTGGACGAGCGCTGGAACGAGGGTGACTACTACGACGCCGAGCCGCCGCTCGCGGGCCTGAAGGAGGCGCTGAAACTGGTCACGCTCAACGCCAACCACTGGCGCTGGGCCAACCGCACCTTCGATCGCGCCTGGGCGGACGAAACCCGTGACCCGGCCCAGGATCTGGGTGCCCGCTACGCCATCGAGCAGGCCCTCGACGAGCTCGCCGCCGCCCGAGCCGAGGTGGCGGACGCCAACCACCTGCTCTACCTGGTACGCGCCAACCAGAACTTCATCGCCGGCGGCGGCGATACCTACCAGGAAGGACTGGCCCGGATCGAAGCGCCCACGCTGATGCTCTACAGCGAGCGCGACCTGGTCTTTTCGCCGGAGGGCGTGCGCCGCACTGCGCAACTGATCCGCGAGGCGGGCAACGAGGTAACGCTCGAACCCCTGCGGGGCGATCGCGGCCACCTCGACGGCGTGCTGGCCATCGAGCAGGCGAGCGACACGCTGCGGGCGTTTCTCGAGTAGCGGGTGGCCGTGAGTATTCCGGTCGCGATACCTTGGCCCGGCGCGCTTCCCTGCCCCGGGTCAAGGCGAAGCCCGCGCGAGTGACTACACTGGTGGAGCGATCCACGTTCCAACCAGGAGAACCGCTCATGACCACCAACGAGAAAGTCTTCATCAGCCCCGGCCGCTACGTGCAAGGCGAAGGCGTGATCGCCCGCGCCGGCCACTACGTCTCGAACCTCGGGCAATCGGCCCTGCTGATCGCCGACGACGTGGTGTGGAAAATCGCCGGTGAAGCGCTCAGCAAGAGCCTGGAAGGCGACAGCGTACGCTTCGAGCGCGCGGTGTTCGAAGGCGAAGCCTCCAGCCGCGAGATCGACCGGCTGGTGGAGCTGGGCCAGAAGCAAAAGGCCGAGGTAGTGATCGGCTTCGGCGGCGGCAAGGCGATCGATACCGCCAAGGGCGTGGCGGAAAAGCTCGAGGCCGCCTGCGCGATCCTGCCCACCACCGCCTCCACCGATGCGCCGACAAGCGCGCTTTCGGTCATCTACAGCGACGACGGCGAGTTCGAGTCCTACCGCTTCTATGCCAAGAACCCGGACCTGGTGCTGGTGGATACCGGCATCATCTGCAAGGCGCCGCCGCGCTTTCTCGCCTCCGGCATCGCCGACGCTCTGGCTACCTGGGTCGAGGCGCGCGCCGCCATTCGCGCCAACGCCAACAACATGGCCGGCGGCAAGGCGACGCTCCTGGGCGCGACCATCGGCGAGAAGTGTGAAGAGATCCTCTTCGAGCACGCCCTGCTCGCCTATCAGGCCAACCAGGCGCAGATCGTCACGCCCTCCTTCGAGGCGGTGGTGGAAGCCAACACGCTGCTCAGCGGCCTGGGCTTCGAAAGCGGGGGCCTGGCCGGCGCGCACGCCATCCACAACGGCTTCACGGCGCTGCACGGCGACATTCACGACATGACCCACGGCGAGAAGGTGGCCTTCGGCACCGTCGCCCAGCTGATTCTGGATCAAACGCCCCAGGCGGAGCTGGAAGAGTATCTGGATCTCTACCTGGCGCTGGGCCTGCCGGTGACGCTGAAGGCACTCAAGCTCGAGGACGTCAGCGACGAGGATTTGTACCGCGTGGCCGAGGCTGCGCTTAAAGAGGGCGAATCCAGCCACAACCTGGCTTATGAGCTGACCCCGCAGCAGGTCGTGAGCGCCATCAAGGCCGTGGACGTGCACGCGCGGGCGTTCATGGAGAAGGTGGGGTTGAGCGAGTAAGCACAGCAAGCGGAGCGCCGAGGCGCTCCGCTGATGTCAGCTCACTGTCATCCCATCATGTACATTGGCCCGATGCTAGCAATCACTCGTCCGGCCATACCCGAAGATTCCCGGATCTCCATAGCTCACCATCCCAGCACAGCACATCGTGCAAGTCAGCGTAGATGGACATCTGGTTATAGCGTGGAGATCCATCCGGCTTGAACCAGTGCGATATCAGCGCGGTTGGGCGAGGTGGGCGAAATTTTTTACGTTCATTCAAATTGGGTTGCCAAAAGTAGACGATGATCGATTCGGCCGTTTCAAGATGCGTTCGCGTATGCTCGACGGGATAGGCAACGCTGCCCAGCCATATCTTCTGTTCGCGTGTAATTTCGAAAGCTTTATGGTGCTGCCTGAATCGATTCCGGTATAACCCTTCCGTGATTCCGCAGTACTGAATCTGCTCGTTGCGTTCGTATCGGCGCTTCCCCGTAAGCAGATACAGGCCGTTCCCCAGACCAGATTCACATGCCTCTTCCAGTGAATAAGGCCCCTGCCAGTTCACACGTATCGTTTGATTTTCCAATGCCTAGCTACCTTTTAATGCCCCCATTCGCGCCGAATAATAATTCGATCAAAAATAGTAACTCAACCACTATTTGATTTTTATTAGAGAGAACTCACGTTCAGCCTTGAATGCTGGCTCTTCATATGCGACATGCATTTACCAAGTCAGAAAGCAATAGTGCTCGACTTCTAACGCGTGACCGAAGCGTCACTGACGGAAGGAGAATCCAGCCACAACCGGGACTAAGAGCTCACCTCACAACAGATCGTTCACGACATCAAGGCCGTGGTCGTGTACGCGCGGGCGTTCATGGAGAAGGTGGGGTTGAGCGAGTAAGTCTTGAAAGATCAAGGGCGCTACGTATGTAGCGCCCTTTATCTGGCCCGCTCGGCCCTTGCCGAAGCTTGCAGGGCATTACCGGCTGGCGTTTTCCTCGGCCACCTGACGAAGCGCATCGACCAGCACTTCAGCGGGCTGGGCGCCGGGAATCAGGTAGCGCCCGTCGAGGATGAACCCCGGCACCGCATTCACGCCGGCGTCCATGAACCGCTGCTGCGCCGCTCGCACTTCGTCGGCGTACTGATCCGAGCGAGCGATGGCCTCGGCGGTGTCGCCATTCAGCCCCACCTCGATGGCCTTCTCGCGCAACACCTGCGGGTCTGCCGGGTTCCTCGCCTCGCCGAAGTAGGCCTCGAACAGGGCCAGTTGCAGCGGCGTCTCGCGCTGTTGGGTAGCGGCCCAGGCCAGCACCCGGTGGGCGGCGAAGGTGTTGTTCGCCCGGCGCTCCTGTGCACCGTTAAAGTTCAAGCCAAGCTCTTCGGCCACCGCCATGATCTCGCGCTGGGACTGCTCCATGGTGGCCGCGTCCTTGCCGTATTTACGGCACAGGTGCTCCAGAATCGGCTCGCCCTCCGGCGGCATGTCGCGGTTGAGCTCGAAAGGCTGCCAGTGAAGCTCGACCTCGATCTCGTCTTTCAGGGTTTCCAGCGCCTGCTCCAGGCGGCGATAGCCGATGGCGCACCACGGGCAGGCCACATCGGAGACCAGGTCGATTCTGACGGTTTGCATATTCTATGCTCCTGTGGGGTATCCCAGTATTCGATTAAACGTTGGGCATCATGCTACTGTATGGAGCACGTGACGGCAGCACGGATGAGAAGGCGACGATGGAAAAACACCGGTATACAAGGATAAGCTCGGTCAAACGGTACGCCTACTTGGAGCCATGGCGTTACCCGAGGGCGTTACTCATGTCGAGGTAATCGCGCGGGGACGCGCGCGTTTGATTACTCTGGCGAAAGAAAGGTGGGATAGCTGGTTCGATGGTCCAAGTGTTACGGCAGACTTTATGCGTGAACGTACTCAATCTTAAGAGGAAAGGCACGGGGTTTTGAGGTTAACGCCGAAGCTCAGCCGATGCGAAGCCGTCGGCTGCAGCGCCTTGTTGGGCGCCTGTTCTTACTACATTGCCCAAGTTGCCTCACACGCTAAGTACTCACTGAGGACGATTTTAATGGTTACCTCGTCGCCATAATCCGCTCCGTGGTAGCGGTATCGACCTTCCTGGACCTCGACCCAGCCGTTGATTAAGAGGTTAACGCTAGATGTTTCGCCAGCAGAGGATTGGAGCGTAAGCTGCGTGACCAAGAGCCGCTGCATCCCACGAGATCCAACCTCCCCGAACGTCTCCCCGATTTGGCTCGCTTCGAACGAGTCGCGTTGCTCCTCAGTGAGAGACTCCAACGGCGCGTACCACATTCTACTTGGCGGACCTGAACATGGCTGGCTGAGCTCGAATACGGCGTGGCCTTGGGCTAGCTTCGACAAGACACGCTTAACCCGCTCCGGTTCAATCATGAAGTGCGTTCGGCCGTCTTTCTGATATCTCGCTTTCTCTAGCTTCGCGCGTAAAGCCTGAGAATGCCGAAGAGCCTTCGCGACGCGTTCTCGCGTTAATTGGTCTGGATCGGTTGTGCCGGTAGTCACGCACTCAATGAGGCAGGCTAGATACTGCTCATCCAGTGAGAATCCGTTGTTGCAGTATCTACATGCACCGACGACGGGGAGGTAACTGGGTAGGGGCGGATCCAAGAAAGCCTTAGAAGGAACATGCTCACGTGTGTCCTCGTAGCCGCCACAGTATATGCACCCGTTGATGAGACGCTGGTCGGCATAGTCGTCGAGTTGGTCCACTCATTACTCCTCTCGGTGCCGCTGCGCGCAACGCCCACTTAACTGGTGAGCAACGCTACCACGACATTCAATTATTACACCGTAAACGCAAAAGCCAAATCAGACTAAAACCGCCAAGCGTCGCGAATCCGTCTTAAAGCATTTGTTATGTGTTACTTGCTAGGATCTCAAACTGTGGCTTCCCGTAAGAGCCAATCAGCACATCTTCTTCAGTCTCCTCCATTCTATTGTCAAAAAGTCTATAACCATCCATTTTTAACTCTCTAGCCAGTGATACTAATTGTTCAATTTTTCCGATGAAAGGTATTGGGAAATGGACATAACTCTTTGCGCTGGCTGTTCATCTTTAGGACCAAAGCCCGTAATACTTATAATATCGTGTGCAGAAAAAGTCTTCTTTATATCTTCTCTATCGTTTAAATGAATGTTAACACCGAATAACAAGCTATTAATCTCCTTGGAATTAATATGTACACTTCCGACTAAATACGAGGCTAATTTTTCTTCCAAACGCTCAATTTTTGCTAGTAGTTCTTGAACATTCTGAGTTGATACAGGAAACTTAACAAAATCATTGGTTTTTTGGCTAATATATTCAGCATAATAAGAGCCTTCTTGTAGCTCAGGTCGAAACTTAGTTTGTAATATGAATACTGCAATTAAGAAGATTGGAACATTTAATATGGCTGCAATTACAAGGGCTTCTGACGCCCAATTTAGATTTGACAAGTTTACCGCTGCAACTAAAAACGTGCTGTTTATTGAAAACAATCCGACTAGCCAAGCACCTAATAGCTGAATCGGTTTTGTGATTTTCTCTGGTTGGATATTTTGATTATTCACTATTTACCCATAAATAAATAAAAGAGAGTATATGGAAGGCTACATAACCCCAATAAACGTGCCCGCTCATTTACTAAGATTATGTAGTCGGTTCTTTTGACTCTAACCCATTGCTTACGCTTAAAGCAAAGCAAAATTTGGCAATATATCTGAAATTCCCGTGCCTGCGCGTTTTGCTGGTTTCCATCATACTGGCGCATGAACATCACCCGGCTGTGCGCCTCAGAGTAAAGAGCCCAATTGTGTGGGCATCCCTGCAAGTAGATAGCCCGTTACGCTAGCCTCACCCGCACCATTACCCCCTCGAACCACTGCTGCCGCAACCCGTGCTGTTTCTCCAGCAGCGCCAGATAAGCCGCTAGCGGATGCTGCGATTCCAGCGTTACATGCAACTGCCGCAACCGTCGCTGAAACGGGAGCTGTTCGGCGGGCTGGTGCAGCGGGGTGGCGTGTTCGGTGAGCCAGTCGATCTCGGGGAGCAGCAGGTGGGTGGCGCCACTGTCCAGCGCCAGCGTGACGCCCTTGACGTCGAAGTCGCCGACGTAAAAGTGCGGGCGGCGGGTCTTGCGCCAGGTG
>NZ_JAMZBD010000084.1:0-9017 GCF_024158685.1 Halomonas sp. 707D4
GCATCTCGCGCAGCAGCTGGGCGCTAAGCTCCTCGAAGGCGGGCGACGCACTCGGCGCGGCGGGCGCTGGCGCTGGCGCGGGGGCCTGGGCGGGCACGGCGGGCGCCGTGTCGAGAGCGGCGTCGTCGGCCATGGCGAGAATCTCCACACCGGTGTCGGTGCGCCGGTTGGCGACGATCAGGGCGTCATCGCCCAGGGTTTCGCGCACCTGGCGCATGACGTCGCGACTGTTCGCGCCGACAAAGCGTCTCACGCTCATGGGTTGGCTTTCCTCCTCTCAGCGGCGGGGGCCCTGCTCATCGCGGCCCGCCCACCAGCGTCGTGATCTTGAGCGTACGGTCATCGGGGATCTCCGCCTGGGACATCACCACCAGGTGGCGCATGCGCCGACGCAAAAAGCGCGAGACCACCGCGCGCAGCGAGTGCTGCACCACCAGCACCGGCGGCTCGCCGGCGGCTTCCTGGCGCTCGAGCGCCTGCTGGGCCTGGGTCATCAGGGTCTCGGCGAGCCCCGGCTCCATCGCGCCGTTGCCGTTCATGGCCTGCATCAGCACCTGCTCGAGCTGGGCGTCGAGGCCGATGACGTTGAGCGTCTCCTGGCCCGCGAACCACTGCTGGGTGATCGCCCGGCCAAGGCCCACGCGCACCAGCGCGGTGAGCTCGCCCGGGTCCTTCTGGGTCGCCGCGACCTCGGCCAGGGTATCGAGGATGGTGCGCATGTCGCGAATCGAGACGTCCTCGTCGAGCAGGTGCTGCAGGATGCGCTGCAGCACGGTGAGCGAGATCGCCTTGGGCACTACCTCCTCGACCAGGGATTTCTGCTCGTCGCCGAGCTTGTCGAGCAGCTTCTGCACTTCCTGGCGGCCGAGCATCTCAGGCGAGTGGCGGTGCAGAAGGTGATTCAGGTGGGTGGCGATCACGGTGCTGGCATCGACCACGGTGTAGCCGAACACCTGGGCGTGCTCGCGCTGGGCGGCGTCGATCCACACCGCCGGAAGCCCGAAGGCCGGGTCCTGGGTCGGCGTGCCCTGGAGCTGCCCGGAGACCTGGCCCGGGTCGATCGCCAGCCACTTGCCCGGCTGCGCCTCGGCGCGGCCGATCTCGGCGCCCTTGAGCGACAGTACGTAGGCGTTGGGCGACAGCTCGAGGTTGTCGCGAATGTGCACCACCGGCGGCAAAAAGCCCACTTCCTGGGCGAACTTCTTGCGCACGCTCTTGATGCGCGCCAGAAGCTCGCCCTTCTGGCGCGAGTCGACCAGCGGGATCAAGCGGTGGCCGACTTCGAGCCCCAAGGTATCGACCAGTTGCACGTCCTCCCAGCTCGCCTCCGGGGTCTCCTGCACCGGCATGGGCGCATCCGCCATCTCCTCGGTGACCAGCACCTTCTCCTGATGGCGCTTGAGGTACCAGGCCAACCCGCCCAGAAGCGCCGTGAAGATCAGAAACACCAGGTTGGGCATGCCCGGCACCATGCCGAGAAGCCCCATCACCACGGCGGCGAGGATCATCACCTGGGGGTTGACGAACAGCTGGCTGAGCATCTGCTGGCCGACGTCCTGCTCGGTGTTGACCCGCGAGACCGTGACGCCGGCGGCGGTGGAGATCACCAGCGCCGGAATCTGTGCGACCAGGCCGTCGCCGATGGTCAGCAGCGTATAGGTGCGCCCGGCGTCGGCGAAGCCCATGTCGTGCTGCATCATGCCGATGATCAGCCCGCCGATGATGTTGACCACCATGATCACGAGCCCCGCCATGGCGTCGCCGCGCACGAACTTGCTGGCACCGTCCATGGAGCCGTAGAAGTCGGCTTCCTGGGCGACCTCGGCGCGGCGCTTCTTGGCGTCCTCCTCGCCGATCAGTCCGGCGTTGAGGTCGGCGTCGATCGCCATCTGCTTGCCGGGCATGGCATCCAGGGTGAAGCGCGCGCCGACCTCGGCGATGCGCCCGGCGCCTTTCGTGATGACCATGAAGTTGATGATCACCAGAATCAGGAACACCACCAGACCCACGGCGAAGTTGCCGCCGACCAGGAACGTGCCGAAGGCCTCGATCACCTTGCCCGCCGAGGCGCCGCCCTGGTGACCCTCCATCAGCACCACCCGGGTGGAGGCGACGTTGAGCGACAGCCGGAGCAGCGTGGTGAACAGGAGCACCGCCGGGAAGGCGGCGAAATCGAGCGGCTTCTCGGCGAACATGCTCACCAGCAGCACCATGATGGCCAGCGCAATGTTGAAGGTGAACAGCAGGTCGAGCGCAAACGGCGGCAGCGGCACGATCATCATGCCGAGGATCATGAGGATCAGAAGCGGCCCCGCCAGCAGCTTCACGGGGACGTCGCTCAGCGCACCGCGCTGACCGATGAGTTGGCTCAGGGCCTTCATGATGGGCGTGCCTCGTTGGCGCCGGGGCCGCGCGGGGGGTACGTCATGTCGTCGGGAACCGGCAGGTTATCGGGGGTCGGGGGTATCTCGCCCCCCTCGTGCGCCACGCTCTTCAAGCGGTACGCCCAGGCCATGACCTCGGCCACGGCAGTGTAGAGCTCGGCCGGCACTTCGCCGTCGAGGTCCACGTGATGATACAGCGCCCGCGCCAGCGGCGCGGCCTCGAGGCGCGGCACGCCGGCCTCGAGGGCGATGTCGCGAATCCGCCCGGCCACGGCGTCGGCGCCCTTGGCCACCACCCGAGGCGCGCCCATCTGACCTTCCTGATAGGAGAGCGCCACCGCGTAGTGGGTCGGGTTGGTGATGATCACGTCCGCCTCGGGCACCTTGCTCATCATGCGCCCGCGCGCCATGGCCTGCTGCTGCTGGCGAATGCGCCCCTTGACGTGGGGGTCGCCCTCGGACTCCTTGTGCTCGCGCTTCACTTCTTCTTGACTCATACGCAGCTTCTTGGCGTTGCTCCAGAGCTGATAGGGCACGTCGATCAGGATCACCACGATCAGCGAAAAGATCGCCAGCGCCGCAGCGAGGGCGGCCATGTTCAAGGCACTGGCCAGCGCCTGCTGGATGGGCAGGTCCGGCAGGCCCAAGAGGCGATCGATGTTGAAATAGATGAACGCCCCGGAGACCCCGCCCACCAGCACCGACTTGGCGATCGCCTTGGCAAGCTCGATCAGCGCCTGGGTGGAGAAGATGCGCTTGATGCCCGAGATCGGGTTGAGCTTGGAAAACTTCGGCTGCATGGACTTGGCCGACACCAGCCAGCCGCCGAGCAGCGCCGGGGCGACCAGCGCGACCACGCCCAAGAGGATGAACAGCGGCACCATGGCGATCAGCGTGCGCTGGCCGAGGTTCAGCGCGTTCACCAGCATCGGCGTGGGATCGAACGCCTGGCGACGATCGAACAGAAACGCCTGCTCCATGACCATGCCGAGCTGGTCGTAGAGCATCTGCCCCATGCTCCAGAGTCCGGCCACGCCGGCCATCAGCAGAAGCACCGTGGTCAGCTCGCGCGAGCGGGGAACCTGCCCCTCCTCGCGGGCCTTCTCCTTGCGCCTGGGCGTGGCCTCTTCGGTCTTTTCCTGATCGCTGTCGTTGTCTGCCATGGATCGTTCGGCTCATCCTGGGCGGTCTATAAGCGTCAGCCGCCCCGAAGGGCGGCTGAAGCAAGGTGCCTAGTGTGCCAGACGAGCCGGCGGACAATGTCCTAATAACCGGACATTAAAAGCCCAATTCGTCCAATAAGTCGTCCACCTGATCCTGGCCCGTGACGATGTCCGGGGCGTTGTCCCTGATCTGCGGGCCGTTGAGAAGCTCCTCCTTGCGCCGCGCGGTGTCGTTCTCCCACTGATCCTGCGCCTTGCGCTGCATGCTTTCGCGCGCTTCGGCGCCGGGCACGTTGTCGATCAGCACCTGGACCAGCTGGTGCTCGATCTCGCGGATCACGTCCATCATCTTCTTGATGACCTGCCCGGTGAGATCCTGGAAATCCTGCGCCATCATGATGTCCAGCAGCTCCTTGTTGGTGGCCGCGGTCATCTCGGGGACATCGTGAAGGTAGGCGCGGGTCTCCTTGACCAGGCTCTTCGCCTCGTCGAGCTCCTGGGGGGCGGCGAACCACTCGTCCCAGCGCTTGTCGAGCGCTTCGGCGCGTTCGGAGAGCTGATCCTGCAACGGCTGGGCGCGGTCGATGGCGTTGAGCGCCCGGTCCGCGGCCTGCTCGGTCATGGTGGCCACGTAATGCAGCCGGTCGCGGGCGTCGGGAATGGCTTCCGCCGCTTTCTCGATCTCCTTGTCCAGGCCAAGCTCACGCATGTTGTCGCGCAGCATGCGGGTCAGCTTGCCGATACGGTGGATCAGCTCTTCAGCGGCTTCCTCGGGCAGCGGGGTCGCGCCTGCCTGCTCATTCTGACTCATGGTACTCTCCTTGCAGGCCAGGCACCGAGCCCGGCCGCTTTATTATTTGCCCATCTTTTCGAAGATTTTGTTCAGCTTTTCCTCGAGGGTCGCCGCGGTGAACGGCTTCACCACGTAGCCGTTGGCACCGGCCTGGGCGGCAGCGATGATGTTCTCCTTCTTCGCCTCGGCGGTGACCATCAGCACCGGCAGCGCCTTGAGCGCGTCGTCCTGGCGAATCTCCTTGAGCATCTCGAGCCCGTCCAGGTTGGGCATGTTCCAGTCGGAGACCACGAACTCGAAGTTGCCGGCGCGCAGCTTGTTGAGCGCGTCCTGGCCATCCTCGGCCTCCTCGACGTTGGTGAAGCCCAGCTCCTTGAGCAGGCTGCGCACGATGCGGCGCATGGTCGGGAAGTCGTCCACTACCAGAAAGCTCATGTTCTTATCGGCCATCGTTCATCTTCTCCACGTGTAGGGCGTTGGGTGCCCCGGCCGATGCCGGGGCGTCGATCAAAAGGATTCCCACTCTTCGACGGCGCTCGTCCGGGCCGGCGCCTTCAGTGCCGAAGGGCGGTGGGCGCTCGAACGCGGCGCCTGTGCCACCGTGCGGGCGGCCGGCAGCGATGCGACGCCGCGCGCGCCCTCCAGCACCTTGAACACCGCGACCGCCTCCTCGAGCCGGTTGGCCTGCTCCTCGAGCGAAGCCGCTGCGGCCGCCGCTTCCTGGACCAGCGCGGCGTTCTGCTGGGTCACGTCGTCCATCTGGCCGACCGCGTGGCTGACCTGCTCGATACCGTCGCTCTGCTCCTGGGAGGCCGCCGATATCTCGTCCATGATGTCCGCCACCCGGCGCACGGCGGTGACCACGTCGGTCATGGTACTGCCGGCTTGCTCGACCAGGGTCGAACCATCGCTGATCTGCTTCACCGAGGTGTCGATCAGCGCCTTGATCTCCTTGGCGGCGTCGGCGCTGCGGCTGGCGAGGTTGCGCACTTCACCGGCCACCACGGCAAAGCCGCGGCCCTGCTCACCGGCGCGCGCCGCCTCCACCGAGGCGTTGAGCGCCAGGATGTTGGTCTGGAAGGCGATCGAGTCGATCACGCTGGTGATGTCCGCCACCTTCTGGGAGCTTTGCGAGATGCCGTGCATGGTCTGCACCACCCGCTCGACCACCTGGCCGCCCTGTTCGGCGGTGGTGGAGGCTTCGCCGGCCAGCGTGCTCGCCTGGCGGGCGTTGTCGGCGTTCTGCTTCACCGTGGCGGTCATCTCTTCCATGCTGGCCGCGGTCTGCTCGATGGACGCCGCCTGCTGCTCGGTGCGCGAGGAGAGCTCGGTATTGCCCTGGCTGATCTCGCGGGTGCCGTGGTGGATCGCGCCGCTGCCTTCGCGCACGCGGGCGACCAGGCCGGTGAGGTTCTCCTGCATGCTGCCCATGGCGGCGAACAGCCGGCCCACTTCGCTCTTGCCCGCCGGCGGCATCGGCTCGGTCAGATCCGCCTCGGCGATCTTGTTGAGTCGGCGCACGGCGTCGTTGAGCGGCGTGATCACGGTGCGGCGCAGGCCGAGGTAGATCAGCACGACGACCAGCAGCGTCACCAGTACCGCGACGATATAGAGGATGTTGAACAGGTGGCGCTGCTCTTGAATATCTTCCCGGATTCCGTCGACCCGCGAGAAGCCGAAGTCGCTGAAGGCCGTGATATGGTCGACGATACTCAGAAGCGGCTCTCTCAGCTCAAGGCGCAGCTCGTTGAAGCGCTGGTAGTTACCTGCTTCGAGGCTGGCATGTTGCTCCTTTATCAAGGGCATGAGCCGCTGATAGTCCTCGATCAAGGGGCGGGCAAGCTCTGCTCCCCGCGGGGTTTTCGGAGCGGCAATGAAGTTCTCGAAACGCACTTCGGTGCGCTCTATGCGATCCGCCGCTGCCGCCAGCGCCGAGCCGATCCGTTCGTTCTGCCCGGACATGGCGTAGCTTGCGGCCATCTCCAGCACGCGCATCGCCTGGTTGAGCAGCGAATCTCCGCGATTGAGCTCGTTGAGCTGTGCGCGACTGATGGTGGTCAGCGTCTCGACGTTCTTTTCGGTGGAGCGGTCGGTCATGACGTTGAGCGCGATCAGCGCCATGATCAGGACGCTGAAGCAGCCCAGTGCCGCTACCACCGCCGTGTGAATACTCAGGTTTCTTGCAAACCGCGCCATTTAGCTGATCTCTCTCGATGTCGTTTTCAGGTAGTGCATCATGTAATGCCTGTTGGTCATACCCGCTGCGCGCGCCCGGAAGCGGCGACCAGCGCCAGCACGCGCGCGGGGATCTCGTCCAGCGCCAGGGTCTCGCCAGCCCCGCCCACGGCGATCGCCTCGCGCGGCATGCCGAACACCACGCAGCTCTGCTCGTTCTGGGCGATGGTCGGCGCGCCGGCCTGGCGCATTTCCAGAAGTCCCACCGCGCCATCCTTGCCCATGCCGGTCAGGATCACGCCGATGGCGTTCTTGCCCGCGTGCTTGGCCGCGGAGTGAAACAGTACGTCCACCGACGGGCGGTGGCGGTTGACGGGCTCGCCGTCGTGCAGGCGTACCACGTAGTTGGCGCCGCTTCTGGCAAGCTCCAGGTGGTGGCCGCCGGGCGCGATGTAGGCGTGCCCGGGCAGCACCCGTTCGCCCTCGGAGGCTTCCTTGACGGTGATCCGGCACAGCCGGTCGAGGCGCTCGGCGAAGGAGCGGGTGAACCCGCCGGGCATGTGCTGGGTGATCAGGATCGCCGGCGAGTTGGCGGGCAGCGGCTCGAGCACGGCGCGAATCGCCTCGGTGCCGCCGGTGGAGGCGCCGATGATGATCAGCTTCTCGCTCGAGATCAAAGGCGCTTTCAGCGCCGCCGGGGCGGCGGCAGCCTTGCGCGCCTGGCGCGGACGCGAGCGCGCGGCGGCGCGAATCTTGTCGGCGATTTCGCTGGCGTATTCCAGCATGCCGCTTCTCACCCCGAGGCTCGGCTTGGCGACGAAATCCAGCGCCCCGAGCTCGAGGGCGCGCAGGGTGATCTCCGAGCCGCTCTGGGTCAGCGACGACACCATCAGCACCGGCATCGGGCGCAGGCGCATCAGCCGGTCGAGGAAATCGAGCCCGTCCATGCGCGGCATCTCGACGTCCAGCGTCAATACGTCCGGGTTGTGCTGCTTGATGAGATCCCGTGCCACCAGGGGGTCCGGGGCGGTGGCAACGACCTCCATGTCCGGCTGCTCGTTGATGATCGTGGTCAGCAAATCGCGAATCAGCGCCGAGTCGTCGACGCACAGCACCTTGATCTTGGCAGTACTCAAAGCCCGCCTCCTGTTTGAAAACTCACCGATGACCGCCTCTGCAATGGTTGTCGCATGTGCCTTCTACCGGCCGCTGTCGGCGAGGGTGTAGACCGTCTGGCCGCGCAGCTTGAAGGCGTTGCTGATGTAGGAGAAGTTCTCCGAATGGCCGGCGAACAGCAGCCCGTCGCGCTTCATCAGTGGCGCGAACCGTTTCAATATCGCGGTCTGTGTCTGCTTGTCGAAATAGATCATGATGTTGCGACAGAAGATGGCATCGAAGGGCCCCTTCACCGGCCAGCTCGGCGCCAGCAGGTTCAGCGGCAGAAACTCGACCATCGCCATCACTTCCGGGCGCACGCGGGCCAGTCCCGCGTGACTGCCGGTGCCCTTCTGGAAAAACCGCTTCACCCGTGCCTCGTCGAGCTTGCGCACCTGCTCCTGGGGGTAGATCCCGGCCTGGGCCTTGGCCAGCGCATCGGTATCGATGTCGGTGGCGACGATACGCGCGTTCGCGGCCCGACCGCCGAGGGTCTCCAGCAGCGTCATCGCGATCGAGTAGGGCTCTTCGCCGGTGGAGGCCGCCGAGCACCAGATGTTGACCGGGCCCGTGGCGTGTCGCACGTGCTCGGCGAGCAGCGGAAAGTGGTGCGCCTCGCGAAAGAAGGCGGTCAGGTTGGTGGTCAGCGCGTTGGTGAACGCTTCCCACTCCCGGGCATCGGGCTGGCGCTCGAGCCGCGTGAGATAGTCGGTGAAGCGCGTCAGGCCATGATGACGCAGCCGCCGGGCCAGCCGGCTATAGACCATCTCGCGCTTGTGTTCGGCCAGCACGATGCCGGCGCGCTGATAGATCAGCTCGCGAATGCGCAGGAAGTCGGCATCGGTGAGAATCAGATCGCGTTCGATCTGATTGCCCGTTGTCCACGTTCCGCCCTCCCCCGATCCATCGCGTGGTTCGCTCAAAATTCTTCCCACTCCTCTACGGCAACGGTCTGACGCCTGGCCGGCGGTGCTGCCAGCGGCGCCTTCGAAACACTCGGCGGCGCGGCGAGCGCCACCGATTCACGCGGCGGCGCCTGGCGCGGCGCGCCCTGGGCCGCCTGGGCGCTCAATCGAAACGCTTCGACGGACAGCGACAGCAAACTCGCCTGGCGCTCGAGCGCGGCGGCGGCCTGGGCGGTTTCCTGGACCCGCACGGCGTTTTGCTGGGTGGCCTGGTCCATCTCGGCGACGGACTGGTTGACCTCGGCGATGCCGGTGCTCTGCTCCTCGGAGGCCGAGGAGATCTCGTGCATGATGTGGGTGACGCTGCGCGCCGCCTCGGCCACGTCGCTGATCGCCGCTTCAGCCTTCTCGACCAGGCCGGCGCCGGTGGTGACGTCCTGGC
>NZ_JAMZBD010000085.1:0-9015 GCF_024158685.1 Halomonas sp. 707D4
ACCCGATTCCAAGAGACGCGCACGACCGGCATGTTCACCCTGGCGACCAACCTCTCCTCGCTCGTGGCGCAGAAGCACCTGCGCGCCAGCCAGCAGGCCATCCAGACCTCCATGCAGCGGCTCTCCTCGGGGCTGCGGATCAACAGCGCAAAGGACGACCCGGCGGGCCAGGCGATCGCCAACCGCATGGGCGCGCAGATTCGCGGCATGCACCAGGCCATTCGCAACACCAACGACGGCATCTCGATGGTGCAGACCGCCGAAGGCACCCTCGACCAGATCAACGACAACCTGCAGCGTATCCGCGAGCTCACCGTTCAGGCGGGCAACGGCACCTACAACGCCCAGGACCTGCGCTCGATCCAGGACGAGATCGACCAGCGCCTGGAGGAGATCGACCGGCTCGCCGGGCAGAGCAATTTCAACGGCGTGGGGCTGATGGAGGAGAAGACCCTCGGCATCCAGGTCGGCGCCAACAGCGGCGACACCATCGGCGTGCGCATGGCCACCATGAACGTCGACGCGCTGGGGCTTGCCGGCTTCAGCGTGCTCGCCGGCGAGGCGAGTGAAAAACCCACAAACCTGCTCGACGGTGCCATCAAGACCCTCGATCGCCAGCGAAGCTACCTCGGCGCGGTGCAGAACCGCTTCGAGAGCGTGATCGACGGGCTGGAAAACGGTATCGTCAATCTCTCCGCCGCCCAGTCGCGGATCCAGGACACCGACTACGCCCGGGAAGTCTCCAACCTGATCCGCGCCCAGATCCTCCAACAGGCGGGCGTGGCGATCCTCGCCCAGGCCAACCAGCAGCCCAGTCTCATCCTGCGGCTGCTCGACGGCCTGTAACGCTCCGCCCTCGATTCATTCCAGGCCAGCCTTTTCACGACTGGCCCGGCGGCCCAAAGGGGGGTGACCGTGTGCTCGCATTCCTTATCGGAATGCGTTGAGCGTTTTTTTTCGTTTGTGCTGCCCGCGCCCGATTGGTTTGATAGCGCCACTCACCAGCCATGATGGAGAAGCAGTGGCGATGGATCTTCCCAATATCAGCGCCTCCCTGGGCGTCATCCACCCCGTCTGTATCGCGCGCGGCCGCAACGCCGACGTATGGGACGAACAGGGGCGCCGCTACATCGACTTCATCGGCGGCATCGGCGTGCTCAACCTGGGCCACTGTCCTTCGGCGGTGGTCGAGGCGGTCAAGGCGCAGGTGGAGACGCTGATGCACTCGGCGTTCAATGCCGTGCCCCACCGTGGCTACCTGGACGTGGCCAAGGCGCTCGAGCGCTTCGTGCCGCTCTCCTTCGAGGCCACCTGCATGCTCACCAACAGCGGCGCCGAAGCGATGGAGAACGCGCTCAAGGTGGCGCGCGGGGTGACGGGCCGCCAGGCGGTGCTGGCCTTCGACGACGCCTTTCACGGGCGCACCCTGGCGGCGCTGAACCTGAACGGCAAGGTCAAGCCCTACAAGAACCGCCTGGGGGCGCTGCCCGGCCCGGTCTACCATCTGCCGTTCCCGAGTGCCGACAGCGGCGTGAGCGCCGAGCAGGCGCTGGCGGCCCTGGAGCGGGTATTCGAGGTCGAGGTGCCGGCGGACGAGGTGGCCTGTATCGTGGTCGAGCCGGTGCAGGGCGAAGGCGGGTTTCGCATGCTGTGCCCACGCTTTGCCAAGGCGCTGCGCGCGCTGTGCGATACCCACGGTATCGTGCTGATCTGCGACGAGATCCAGTCGGGTTTCGGACGCACCGGGCGGCGCTTCGCCTATACGCACCTAGGCATCGAGCCCGATATCGTGCTGATGGGCAAGAGCATGGCCGCCGGACTTCCGCTGGCGGCGCTGGTCGGGCGCGCCGAGATGATGGGCGCCTTGCCCAGGGGCGGGCTCGGCGGCACCTACTCGGGTAACGCCGTTGCCTGTGCCGCCGCCCTGGCGGTGATGGAGATCATGAGCGAAGAGGCGCTCGCGGGCTGGGCAAGCGCCCAGGAGGCGATGATCGTCGACGCCCACCGGCGCTGGCGCGAGAGCGGGCGCTTTCCCATGCTCGGCGCTTTGACCGGGATCGGCGCGATGCGCGGCATCGTCTTCGAGGACACCGCCAGCGCCACCGGCGCCGAGCATCTCGATGCCTTGCTGGCCGCCGGTCGCGAGGCGGGGGTGCTATTGATGCCCAGCGGCCGCCGGCGCAACGTGCTGCGCCTGCTGGCGCCCCTGACCACCGAGCCCGAGGTGCTGGCCGAAGGACTCGACATGATCGAGCGGGCGCTAGAGGCGCTGACCGCGTGAGCACCATCCAACTGAACAACACAACACCGTGAGGATGCCATGACCACCTATCTTTCGACCGACGACGTACGCGACCGCTTCTCCAAGGCCATGTCGGCCATGTATCAGGAGGAGGTGCCGCAGTACACCACGCTTCTGGACCTGGTGGCCGAGGTCAACCGGGAGACGCTGGCCGCGCAGCCCGAGCTCGCTCGTCGCCTGGAGGCCCAGAGCGAGCTTTCGCGGCTGAGCGTCGAGCGTCACGGCGCGATCCGCGTCGGCACCGCCGAGGAGCTCGCCATGCTGCGCCGGCTGTTCGCGGTCATGGGCATGCACCCGGTGGGTTACTACAATCTCTCGGAAGCGGGCGTGCCGGTCCACTCCACGGCGTTTCGCCCCATCGACGATGACGCGCTGGCCAGAAACCCCTTTCGCGTCTTCACCTCGCTGCTGCGCCTCGAACTGATCGAGGACGCGGCGCTGCGCGAGCGCGCCGCCGAGATCCTCGCCCGACGCGACATCTTCACTGCTGGTGCGCGGGAGCTGATCGCACGTCACGAGTCCCAGGGCGGGCTCGACGCCGAGCAGGCGGACGCCTTCGTCAAGGAAGCGCTCGAGACCTTCCGCTGGCACCGTGAGGCCACCGTCGATCACGCCACCTATCAGGCGCTGCACGACGAACATCGGCTGATCGCCGACGTGGTGTGCTTTCGTGGCCCTCACATCAACCACCTGACCCCGCGTACCCTGGACATCGACGAGGTGCAGCGGCGCATGCCGGCGGTGGGGATCAACCCGAAGGCCGTGATCGAAGGGCCGCCGCGCCGCGAGCGCCCCATCCTGCTGCGCCAGACCAGCTTCAAGGCGCTGGAGGAGACCATTCGTTTCGCCGGCGACCACGAGGGCACCCACACCGCGCGCTTCGGCGAGATCGAGCAGCGCGGCGTGGCGCTGACGCCCAAGGGCCGGGCGCTCTACGACCGGCTGCTGACGAAGGGGCGCCAGCAAAGCGACGGCAAGGAGAACGACGCCCACCAGCAGGTGATGGCAAAGGTCTTCAGCGACTTTCCGGACGACGCTGCCGGCCTGCGCCGCGAAGCGCTGGCCTTCTTCCACTACCACCTGACCGAGCAGGGGCGTGGCTACCGGGGCGAGGAGCGTGATCTCGAGCGGCTGATCGAGCAGGGCGTGGTCGAGGCGCACCCGATCACCTACGAGGACTTCCTGCCCGTCAGCGCCGCCGGTATCTTCCAGTCGAACCTCGGCGGCGAGGCGAGCGGCGCCTACGCCGGCAACGCCAATCGCGAGGCCTTCGAGGCCGCGCTCGGCGCCCCGGTCACCGACGAGCTCGCGCTCTACGCCGAGCGTGAGCAGGCCTCCCGGCGCCAGGTGCTGGAAAGCCTCGGCGACTGACCGACTTAGGTCCCGCCCGACTCGGGGCGGGGCCTCCCCACGTTACGCTCCTTTTTTTCCCGCTTTTTGCCCCGTTGCGCGGCCTACTCGACGAGTTCGCTGCGGGTGATCTCGGCGCAGGCGACGATGTGGTCGACGAAGCGACGCACGTTGGCAAGCTCTCCCAGGTGCTCCGGATAGACCAGATAGTAGGCACTGGCGCTTTGAAAGCGATAGGGCCAGGCGATCGCCAACTGCCCGGCGGCGAGCTCCTCGTCCACGGTGAAGCGCGGCACCAGCGCCACCCCGCCGCCGGCCATGGCCGTGCGTACCAGCATGGGGAACGTCTCGAAGCGGGTGCCGTGATAGCTGCGATCGGTGGCGATACCCTGGTCGGCGAACCAGTGGTGCCAGGCATCCGGGCGGGTCGACAGGTGCAAGAGCGCAAGCTCGGCAAGCTGTGAGGCGCTCTGCACCGGGTGATGGGCCAGCAGCGCCGGCGCGGCGACCGCCACCATGCGCTCGTCGAAGAGCTTGTGGCAGGCCAGGTCCGGCCAACTGCCGTGACCGTAGAAGAACGCGATGTCGATGTCCTGCTGCTCGAGGTCGAAATCCTCCACCCGGTCGTGGAACTCGAGGCTGATGCCCGGATGGGCGGCCAGGAAGGCGGGAAGCTTGCTGGCCAGCCAGCGGCTGCCGAAGCTCGGCAGGGTCGCCACCTTGAGCACCTCGCTGTTGCCGCTGTAGGTCATGATCGCCTGGGTCGACATGTCGAGCTGGGTGAGCACCTTGCGCACGTCGCTCAGGAAGATCGCGCCTTCCGGCGTCAGCAGCAGGCTGCGCCGCACCCGGCGAAACAGCTTGTGCTGCAGCGAGGACTCGAGCTGGGCGACTTGCTTGCTGACCGCGCTCTGGGTCAGATTCAGCTCGTCGGCGGCGCGGGTGAAGCTCATGTGGCGCGCAGCCGCTTCGAAGCACTGCATCGCGGTGGTAGACGGAAGATTGCGAGAAAACACGCGTGGGGCTCCTGATGACCGATCCACCCTCCCGGCGGCGGGACCGGGAGGATAGCTCAAAGCCGCCGCGCTTACGAGATGGCGGGCGCCTCCGGGCGTCGGCGCTGCAGCCAGCCGATGACGACCATGGCGAGAAGCCCCGCGCCGGTGGTGAGAAGCTCCGGTACCACCATCGCCAGGCCCGCCGCCAGCAGCACCAGCCGCTCCCAGGGGCGGGAATCGCGCAGGAAGTAGCCGATCAAGGCGCTGCTGACGCCCATGATGCCGATCAGCGAGAAGGCCAGCGCGCCCAGGATGCCCAGCGGGGTGGCGTCGACCATCACCAGCATCGGGTTGTAGATGAAGGCGTAGGGAATGACGAAGGCACCGATGGCGAGCTTGACCGCGGTGAAGCCGGTCAGCATCGGGTTGGCCCGGGCGATGCCGGCGCCGGCGAAGGCGGCCAGGCACACCGGCGGCGTGATGTCGGCGATGATGCCGAAGTAGAACACGAACAGATGCACCGCCATGGGCGGCAGGCCGAACTCGTTGATCAATGCCGGCGCCGCGATGGTGGCGGTGACCACGTAGTTGGCGGTGGTGGGCAGGCCCATGCCCAGCACGATGCAGGCCACCATGGTGAACAGCAGCGCCAGGATCAGCACGCCGTCGGCCAGGCTGATGATGCCGGCGGCGAACTTGGCGCCGAGCCCGGTCATGCCGACCACCCCTGCGATGATGCCAGCACAGGCCACCGCCGCGATGACCGGCAGCGCCACGCGCGCCCCCTGCTCGAGAATCTCCAGCACCTTCTTGAGGTTCGGGCGCGTTTCCCTGCGGATGAAGCTCACCGCGAAGGCGCAGGCGATGCCCAGAAGCGCGGCGCGCTGGGCGGTGAAACCGGCGCTGATGGTGGCCACGATGACCAGCAGCGGCAGCAGCATATAGCCCTTCTCGAGCATCAGCTTGCGCTTGCTCGGCAGCTCCTCCTTGGGCAGGCCGAGGATGCGGTGGCGCTTGGCCTCGAAGTGCACGCCGATGAAGATGCCGGCGAAGTAGAGCACCGCGGGAATCAGCGCCGCGAGCATGATCTCGCGGTAGGAGACCCCCACGTACTCGACCATGATGAAGGCCGCCGCCCCCATCAGCGGTGGCATGATCTGCCCGCCGGTCGAGGCCGAGGCCTCGACGGCGCCGGCCACCTCCGGCTTGAAGCGGGCGTTCTTCATCATCGGGATGGTGAACGAGCCCGAGGCCACGGTGTTGCCGATCGAACTGCCGGAGATCATGCCCTGCAGGGCGCTGGCGATGACCGCCGCCTTGCCGGAGCCGCCGGTGAAGCGCCCGGTGACGGCGAAGGCCAGGTCGTTGAAGAAGCGCCCGACGCCGGTGTGCATCAGCACCACGCCGAAGAACAGGAACAGGAAGATGAAGCGCGCCGAGATCTGCAAGGGCGTGCCGAAGACGCCGCTTTCACGAAACCAGAGGTAGGGCGAGACCTGCTCGAGGGCGAAGCCGGGATGCGAGAGCAGCGGGCTCGGGATGAGATTGCCAAGCAGCGCATAGGCGATGGCCAGCGCGGCCATGATGACGATCGGAAGCCCGACCGTACGCCGGGTCGCTTCCAGCACGAACAGCACGCCCAGCGCCGCCACGGCCAGATCCAGGCTGGTATAGCCGGTCACCCGGGCGCGCAGCACCTCCTCGTAGAAGAGGATCTTGTAGTAGGCGGTGAAGGTGGCCACGAAGGCCAGCACCACGTCGTACCAGGGCACCGATTTCTTGCGGCCCGCGCCCCGGGTGGCGGGGAACAGCAGGAAGATCATGCCCAGCGCCATGCCCAGGTGCACCGCGCCCTGTTTCTGGGAGGGCAGGGTGCCGAAGTAGCCGGTATAGAGATGAAAGCAGGTGAGCGAGATGCCCATCAGGGTGATCACCCAGGCCCACTTGCCAAGCTGCAGGGGCGAGCGGGTGTTGGACTCGCGGTCGTACTTTTCCAGCAGCGACGCTTCTAGCGTGGCCGCATCGTCAGGTGTTTTTTTTTATCCACGTCGAAACCTCAGGCGGATGGCGCCGCGGGGCAAGCCCGCGGCGCGGATGAAGAGTTAATCGGCGAGCTCGTCAAGGCTCGCGATGCCGCTGCTCTCGCGCGTCACGACCTGGATCACCTCGGGGTAGATATGGCCGATGAACGCGACGTTGTCGATGGCACCGCTCTCGAATTCGCCACGGCCGGCGATGGCGTCCTGGGCCGGCGCGTGCACGGTCATGCCCAGGTCCATGCGGTCGTCACGGATGCTGACCAGGTTCTCGATGGAGGCACCGGTCTCGATGTTGGTGAAGTTCTGGCCGTCGAGGTAGCGGTTCCAGATGGTCGCCATCTCGCCGCCGAGCGGGTAGTAGGTGCCACCCTGGCTGCCGGTGCCCAGCACGTACTCGCTCTTGGCCGAGATGTCGTCCAGGCTCGCCACCGGGTTGTCGACGGTCAGGCCCTGCTCCTCGTAGTAGCGCTTGGCGCCGGGATGGATCGGCAGGCCCTCGGCGCCGTTCAGGGCGTTCTCCAGGGTGATGAAGGCCGACTGGGCGTGGGTGTTCTCTCCCGCGTGCTCGTGCATCAGGCGAGCGAGCTCGTAGCCCAGTTCCTCGTCGATGGTGTGGGTGTTGCCCACCAGCACCGCGTAGGCGGTGATGGTCTCGACATCCTCGTCCTGGAAGTCGTAGCTGCCCGCCGGAATGGTGAAGCGGCGGTAGGCGCTGTTGGACTCGATGTAGTCGATCGCGGCATCGCTCAAGCCCAGAAGGCGCACGTCGCCGCTGGAGGCCTGCAGGTTCTCGATGCTGCCGGAGGGCAGCCCCAGGATACCGATGGAGATATCGATGTTGCCGTCCTGGACACCGTCGAGGGCGGCGCCGAAGCCTTCCTGATAGGAGTTGTACTTGTCGCTGCCGATACCGTAGGCATCGAACAGCAGCTGGGAAACGCCCTGGGTGGTGCTGGCGGGCGGCCCGATGGCGATGTTGGGGGTCTTGCTCTCGTCGCCGCAGCCGGCCAGCAGCAGGCCGGCACCGACGCCGCACAGCGCCTTGGAAAGGGAAGGCTTCATATCAACTCCTGCTCGTTCGAACTCTTGTAATCGTCGCCGCCTCGTCGTGACCGGCGGGAAGGTCAAGGGGAAGGCGGCCTATTGTTCACGGGTCGTGCACGCCGCACAAAAGAAATTAAGTTGTATATGCATTCCTTTTGGTCATGGCCCGAAACCTGCGAGGCCGGGCATCGGCGAGATGCCCGGCCTCGAGTCGTGACCGGAATGCGGGCCGGGGGCCTAGTCGATGATGCCCTGCTCGCGGGCCATCGCGTAGGCCGCCTGGGGGCCGTTCCACAGCGACGGCAGCAGAAACAGCGAGACCGGCACCGCGGTGATCACGATGAACTGCTGGAGCGCGGCGATCTGGCCTTCGCGCATGGCCAGCAGCACCGCCGCCATGATGGCCATGATGACGCCCCAGAAGGCGCGCATGAACGCACTCGGCTTGTCGTGACCGGCGCCGACCATGGCGATGGAGTAGCTCATGGAGTCGCCGGTGGTGGCCACGAAGATGGTGGTCAGCAGCAGGATCGCCAGGGCCATCCAGGTGCCGCCGGGCAGTGCCTGGGCGACCGTCAGGGTGGCGATGTCGAACTGGAAGTTGGTCAGCGCATCGGTCAGCTCGATGGCGCCGGTCAGCTGGTAGTAGATCCCCGAGCCGCCGAGCAGGGTGAACCACACCGTGGTGGCGATCGGCGCCATGACGGCGACGGCGAAGATCATCTCGCGGATGGTGCGCCCGCGGGAGATGCGCGCCACGAAGATCGCCATCAACGGGGCGAAGGCGATGAACCAGGCGTAGAAGAACACGATCCACCACTGCATCCACTCCGCCGGGGCGGTCTCGGCGGTCAGGGTGACCATCTTGAAGAAATCGCCCAGGTAGGTGCCCATGGCGCTGAAGTAGCTGTTGAACAGAAACAGCGTCGGGCCGAACAGAAAGATGATGCCGCCGATGGCCAGCGCCAGTATGACGTTGACGCGGCTCAGAAACTGCATGCCTTTCTGGACACCGCTCACCGAGGAGAGCACGTACACCGCGCCCAGCACGACCAGCACGGCGAGCTTGGTGAAGAAGTTGTTGGGCAGGCCGAACAGGTCGTGCAGGCCGAAGCTCACCTGGGTGGCCAGAAAGCCCACCGGGCCGACGGTGCCCGCCACCACGGCGATCACGCAGCAGGCGTCGATCAACCCGCCGAGCGGGCCGCGCAACAGCCGTTCACCGAACACCGGGTAGAGCAGCGTGCGCGGCTGCAGCGGCTGGCCCTTCACGTAGTGGGCG
>NZ_JAMZBD010000086.1:0-9001 GCF_024158685.1 Halomonas sp. 707D4
GTTGAGGGCCATGGTCAGGTCCGCCTTGCGGAACCACAGCTTGGCCAGCACCAGCGCGGCGATGACCCCGGCAGCGGCGGCGGCGTTGGTGTTGACGAACACCTGGGCGACGTTGTTGGCCGAGGCCACGTCGGAGAGCTTGAGCTCGGAGCCGCCGTTGAAGCCGAACCAGCCCATCCACAGGATGAAGGTACCCAGGGTCGCCAGCGGCATGTTGGCACCGGGGATCGCGTGGATCGCGCCGTCCTTGCCGTACTTGCCTTTGCGCGGGCCGAGGATCAAGACGCCGGCGAGAGCGGCGGCCGCACCGGCCATGTGCACGATGCCGGAGCCGGCGTAGTCGGAGTAGCCCACGGCGTCGAGCCAGCCACCGCCCCAGGTCCAGTAGCCGGAGATCGGATAGATGAAGCCGGTCATCACCACGGCGAAGGCCAGGAACGCCCAGAGCTTCATGCGCTCGGCCACGGCGCCGGAGACGATCGACATGGCGGTCGCCACGAACACCACCTGGAAGAAAAAGTCGGCGCGCATGGCGTAGTAAGGCGCGTCTTCGCCGCCGGCGAGCGCTGCCTCGACGCTGTTCTCACCGCCGATCAGAAAGCTCAGGCTCGGCAAAAAGCCGCCCTCGCCGCTCGAGTACATGATGGCGTAGCCCACCAGCAGGTACATGGTGCAGGCGATGGCGAACAGCGCGATGTTCTTGGTCAGGATCTCGGCGGTGTTCTTGCCACGCACCATGCCGGCTTCGAGCATCGAGAAGCCGGCGGCCATCCACATGACCAGTGCGCCGCAGATCAGAAAGTAAAACGTATCGAGCGCATAGCTCAGATCGGTTACTTCATTCATGAGTCATTCCCCGTGTACGAATAACGTTGTATTGAAACGTTGTCTTGAAACGCCGTATTGAGCAGTACCAGCCGTAGGCAAGATGAAGGGTGGAAACGTCGGAGGCGTTGGTTGTGGTTATACGGCGTCGGCGCCGCGCTCTCCGGTACGAATGCGGATGACGTCCTCGAGCGGCGTGACGAACACCTTGCCGTCACCGATCTTGCCGCTGTTGGCCGCGCTGCAGATGGCGTCGAGCACGCCGTCGAGGCGCGAGTCGTCCACCGCCACTTCCACCTTCACCTTGGGCAGAAAGTCGACGACGTATTCGGCGCCGCGGTAGAGTTCGGTATGCCCCTTCTGACGCCCGAAGCCCTTGACCTCGGTGACCGTGATGCCCTGCACGCCGTTGTCGGCGAGTGCTTCACGGACATCGTCGAGCTTGAAGGGCTTGATGATAGCGGTGATGAGTTTCATCCCGGTTCTCCTGCTGGATGGGTAGCGGCGCGCCGCCTGAACGAATGCACTGCCTCGCTAATGCGCATACCGTGCCACTCACCCTCATGACCATTGGAATCAGTCACTTGACCGCGAAACGGGCTTTCCCGGGAGCCTCGACGAGCGAAGCTTCGAAACCGGCCCCGAGGGCTTGCACCAGCCGGGTGCGGAAAGAAAAACGCCCCGCATCATTTTGATGCAGCAAAAATTCGTGCCCTCGGGACGAGGAAACATGCGTATTTCGTCCGCGTTGCGTATCCTTGTGAACAAGCAGTTCACTTCTATGCGTTCGTACCAGGAGATAGCCATGGCGACCCAAGACCGCATCAGCCGACTCGCTCAGCAGATCGGCGACCGCTTGCAGAATGCCTCCCACGCCCCGGAGGATATCCAGAAAGGCGTGCAGCAGGTCATGCGCGGCGCCTTCGACCGGCTGGAGCTGGTGTCCCGGGAAGACTTCGACATTTTGATGGACGTGCTTCAGCGCACCCGCTCGCGGGTCGAGGCGCTGGAGCGCCAGGTGGCCAACCTGGAAGCCTCCATCGATGCCGCCCAGGCGACCCAGGCACCGGCGATGGAAGCCGAAGCGCAGGCAACGCCCGCTCCCGCCGAGCCGGCCAAGAAAGCGCCCAAGCCGCGCGCCACCAAGGCCGCCAAAGACGCCACCGGAATAAATCCCGACCTCGGCGAGTGAGCCCGGAAGGTGCCGGGCTTGCCCAGCAGACCAACACCGGAGCCGATGCACCAAGGTTCGATGACGCCCCGCAGGGGCGCACCAATGCGGGGCAGCGCTCTTGAACGCCATTAGCCACCAGACCCTGAATCAATGGGGGCAACGGTTCGGCATTCGCTACTGCCTCGACGACACCCCGGCAGGGGCGTGGGTGGCGAGCGGGCAGGTTCACGACGTACGCCTGCTCGACTCGCTGCACCTGACGCTCTCGAACCTCGACGTCGAGCGCGGCTATACCTCGTCGTCCTGTCAGAGCGTGCCGTGGTTCGTCAGCGTGGTGCTGTCAGGCAGCGTTTCGCTGACGCTGGGCGAGCAGACCCGTCGCCTGGACCCCGGGGAAGGGTTCTGCGCCTCACTGGCGGCCGACCGGCCACTGGTCGTTCATCAGCCCCGCCAGCGCCAGCTGCAAACCGTGAACCTCGCGGTGCTGGATACTGCGCCGCTGGGGCTACCCGCGCCATCGAGCCAGGACATCCTGCATACCTGGGCCCTGCCCACCGCCCTGCATCGCACGCTGTGCGATATGGCCCACCTGCCCGCCGGTAGCTGGCGCCAGCGCCTGACCTGGCAGGGGCTCGCTCTGCAACTGCTCGGCATCGCTCTTCCCGATGGCCAAGCAACCGCTCCCGCGCCGGGGCTTTCACCGCCCGAGCGGGCGCGGTTGACCGCGCTGCACGAACGCATTCGCCACCACCCCGGCGCAGAGTATCGTCTGGCGACCCTTGCCAGTGACGCCGCCATGAGTACGAGCAGCCTGCGCCAGAAGTTCCGCCGGCTCTACGGCTACACGCTTTTCGAGCATATTCGCCGCTGCCGGCTGGAGCAGGCCCGCCGCCTTCTCGCCCAGGGGCAAAGCGTGCAGCAAGTCGCCCACGCCTGCGGTTTCAAGCACGCGACCAACTTCGCTACCGCCTTCAAGCGGGCCTTCGGGGTCACTCCCCACACCTCAAGTCTCTTGCCCTGAGCGCTATCGGCACGTCCGTCGCCAAGGGTTCCTCGCACCCCGTCTTGTGGCATCGCGCATAGCAAATCTGGCGCTGGGCATACCTTTTTCGAGCCGCAAAAGGTAATAATTCTCATTATCTAAAACAGCGCTTCGCCTTGCCATCAGGACCCATCATGCTGCCCACCCGCTCCCTCACGCTCGCGCCCGTCGCCCTTGCCGTTCTTCTGGCGTCGTTTGACGCCCAGGCTCAAACCGTCTCGAGCAAGCTTGCGACCGTCACGGTGACCGCCCAGCAGGCGGCCACCAAGGTCGCCACCCCCTTTCTGGAAACACCCCAGAGCGTCTCGACCATCACCGGCGAGCAGATGCAGCGCCGCGGGGTCGATACCGTTCAGCGCGCCGCCGACTACACCCCCGGCGTTTACACCAACCAGGTCGGGGCCTCCAACCGCTTCGACTATCTGGTGTTGCGCGGCTTTTCCGATGGCAGCCTGAGCAACACGTTTCTCGACGGCCTGAAACTGATGGGCGACGCCAACTCTCACAGCACCATGAGGATCGACCCCTGGTTTCTGGACAGTATCGAAGTGGTGCGCGGCCCGGCCTCGGTGCTTTACGGGCGCGCCTCACCGGGCGGGGTGGTGGCGCTCAACAGCAAGCGCCCCGAATTCGAGCAAAGCGGCGAGCTGCGCTTTCGAGTAGGCAACAATCACCAGCGCAGCGCCGCGTTCGATTTGACCGGGCCGCTCGGCGACACGCAGCGCGTGGCGTTTCGCCTGACCGGTATCGCTCACGCCTCCGACACTCAGTTCGACACCGCCAGGGAGGAGCGCTACGCCATCGCCCCGCGCCTGACCTGGGACATGACCGATGCCACCAGCCTCACGCTCGAAGCGTATCTACAGGACGAGCCCGAAGGCGGCTACCACTCCGGCGTGCCGTTCGAAGGCTCGGTGGTGCCCCACAACGGACGCAAAATCCGCAATACCTTCTTCGATGGCGAAGAGGCTTTCGATACCTACGAGCGTACCCAGCGGATGTTGGGCTACACCCTGGAGCACCGCTTCAACGACGACGTCACCGCCCGCCAGCTGGTGCGCTACCTGAATGCCGACGTGGTGCTCAACCAGGTCTACGGCTTCGGCTGGAGCACGCCGGATGCCAATGAGCTGACCCGCTACTACTCGGGCAGCGACGAGTCGCTCAAGGCCTGGACGGTGGACAACCAGCTGGAAGCGGCGCTCGATACCGGCGCGGCAGCGCATACGCTTCTGTTCGGCGTGGATTATCAGCAGCGCGAGAACGAGGTCTCCTGGCCCTCCGGCGCCTTCCCGTCCCTCGATGCTTTCGAGCCGGTCTACGGTGTCGGGCTGGATGACGCGGTGTTCTACGACCCGACGCGCGAGCACCACAGGATCGAGCAGACCGGCGTCTACCTGCAGGATCAGATCAGCGTGGAGAAGTGGCGCTTCACCCTCGGCGGTCGCTACGACTGGGTGAACATCGACAACGTCGACCGCGATACCAACGATACCAGCTCGCTCAGCGATACCCAGTTCAGCGGGCGCGCCGGGGCGGTGTATCTGTTCGACAACGGCGTGGCGCCCTATGTGAGCTACTCCACCGCCTTTACCCCGACCAGCTTCGTCGACGAGCGTGGCGATTTGCTCGCCCCCATGGAAGGCGAGCAGTGGGAAGCGGGCATAAAGGTTCAACCGGAGGGCAGCCAAAGCCAGTTCAGCGCCGCCGTCTTCCACATCAGCCAGCAGAACGTGGCGACCAAGGAGCAGCCGACCGACCCCTACCGGGCCGTCGGCGAGATCGAGTCCCGGGGCCTGGAGCTCGAAGCCCAGACCCGACTCACCGACACACTGTCGCTGCAGGCGGGCTACAGCTTCACCGACATCACCTACGCCAAGAGCGACGACGGCAACCAGGGCAACAACGCCATCTACGCACCGCGTCACCAGCTTCAGGCCTGGGGCCATTACGCACCCACCGATGGCCTGCTGAACGGCATGGACGCAGGTCTGGGCGTACGCCACTACGCCGACATCGCCGCCGACCGCGCCAATACGGAGAAGGTGCCCGGCTACACCCTGGTCGACGCCACGGTGGGCTACGACTGGAGCCGGCAGGGCCTTGACGGCATCGAACCCCGCCTCAACGTCAACAACGTGCTGGACAAGGAATACGTCGCCACCTGCAACTCGCTCGACTACTGCTACTTCGGCGCCGAGCGCAGCGTGACCGCCAGCATCCATTACCGCTTCTGACCCCACGCCCATCGCCCGAGCCGTCGCGCTCGGGCGATGGGCGCTGCCACGTTTGCAAACAATAAGGATTATCGTTTAAATACCGGCTGACTTTTCGAGTGACGCCTTCTCATGCGCCTGACCGCCCTTCTCGCCCGTGGCCTGCTGCTGGCCGCCAGCCTCGTGCCGTTCAGCGCCGCCCAGGCTCAATGGGCGACGCTGGACTGGACCATCGCCGAGACGCTTCTGGCCATCGACGCGCCGATCGAAGGGGTGGCGCAGGTTCCCGCCTACCACGACTGGGTGGGCGAGCCGCGCATTCCCGAGACGGTGACGGACCTGGGGCTTCGCCAGTCGCCCAACTTCGAACTGATGGCTCGCGCCGCTCCCGAGGGGTTTCTGATCTCCCCCATGGCGGCAGCACTCGAACCAAAGCTTTCGCGCATCGCGCCGGTGACGTCGCTTGCGCTCTACTCGCCCGGCGCCCAGACCTGGAACGAGGTGCTCGACTTCACCCGCGAGCTTGGCGATATCACTCATCGCCCCACCGAGGCCGAGGCGCTGATCGACGCTACCGACGCGCTGCTCGCCGGATTGCGCCAGGACATGCCCGCCAAGCCCCCGGCGCTGGTCATGATTCAGTTCATGGACGCTCGCCACGTGCGGGTGTTCGGGCAAAACAGCCTGTACAGCGCCGTGCTGGATCGGCTGGGAATCGAGAATGCCTGGACGGCGCCCACCAACGAGTGGGGCTTCACCTTGACGGGGATCGAGGCGCTGGCGCGCTTCGACGAGGCGACACTGCTGATCGTCGACCCCCTTCCCGCCGGCGTGGAAGACGAGCTTGCCCGAAGCGGGTTATGGCAGCACCTGCCCGCCATCGCGGAGAACCGCGTGATTCGCCTGGCGCCGGTGTGGAGCTTCGGCGCCCTGCCCTCGGCCCAGCGCTTCGCCCGGGAGCTTGCCGCCGCGCTGGTGGCCCCACGCGGCGGCGAAACGGCTACCAGCGGTAGCTGAGGCTGCCGATCACGCTGCGCGACTCGCCGAAGTAGCACCAGTAGTCGCAGCTGGCCACGTACTCCTTGTCGGTCAGGTTGTTGACGTTGACCTGGGCCTGCCAGCCGTCGGCGAACTCGTAGCCGATCATCGCATCCACCAGGGTGTAGTCGCCCACCTTCGTGTCGCCATCCACGCTCGAGCCCACGTAGCGCACCCCGCCGCCCACGGTCACGCCGTCGAAGGCGCCGCCGGTGGCGGTGTAGTCGAGCCAGGACGATGCCTGGTGGCGGGGGATCAGGCTCGCCCGCTCATCGTCCTCGAGCCGCGCGTCGGTATAGGTGTAGGCGACGGTCGCGCGCAGGGCGTCGGTCACATAGCCCACGCCTTCGAACTCGAAGCCCTGGGAGGTGCGCTCGCCCTCCTGCACCTGGAACCCGGCGGGAGAGGTGACCAGGGTATTGTTCTCGGACAGATCGAAGACCGAGGCGGTGACGTAGCCGTCCCACTCGAAGGGCGCGTACTTGACGCCGACTTCCCACTGCTCGCCCTTGCGCGGGTCGTAGAGCGCCCCGGCGCCATCCACCTGGCCCACCGGCTCGAAGGATTCGGTGTAGCTGATGTAGGGGTTGAGGCCGTTCTCGCCCAGGTACATCGCTCCACCGGACCAGGAGAGTTCGCTGTCGTCGGAGCGCTCGCGGGTACCGGCGGTGCGGTTGGTGTTCTCGGTCTCGGCGCGGTCGTAGCGCACCCCGCCGAGCAGCACCCAGCGATCGTCGATGCGCAGCTGGTTCTGCAGGTAGACCCCGGTCTGCTCCTTGTCGATGTCGCGGCGGATGATGTCCTCCGGGGCCACCGGGGTGTAGTTGCCGTACTGCGGCGCGAACAGGTCGATCGGCGCGCCGAAGGCGTAGTCGTCCGCCTCGTCGCCGCGAATGCCCAGGTTCTGGTAGTCCAGGCCCACCAGCAGGGTGTTCTCGGTGCGCTCGGTGTACCAGTTGCCCACCATGCGGTTGTCCACGGTCCAGCTGTCCACGGTACCGTCGCGGTAGGTCAGCCCGCGGGTGGCGCGGCGCTCGTCGAGCGGGGACAGCACGTAGGAGCTTCGAAGCTCGAGCTCCATCTCGCTGTAGCGCAGGTCCTGCTCGAAGGACCAGGTGTCGTCGAAGGTGTGGCGCAGCTCGTAGCCAAGGCCCCACTGGGTGCGCTGGTTGCGATCGTAACCCGGCTCGCTGTAGTTCACCGAGCGTCCCACCCGACCGAAGGGCGTGTTCTCCACGGTGCCGTAAGGCAGCTTGAAGCCGTTGACCGGCACGCCGTCGTCTTTCTGGATACTGGCGAGAAAGGTCACGCTGGTAGCGTCGCTGACATCCACCGCCAGGCTCGGCGCGAAGTAGTAGCGCTCGTTGTCGGTGTGATCCAGGTCGCCGTCGCGCTCCTTGTAGAGTCCCACCAGGCGGTAGCGCACGTCGCCGGTTTCGGTGACCGGGCCGCTGGAGTCGATGCCGATCTGGCGATGCTGGCGGTTGCCCACCTGCAGGTTCACCTCGCCCTGGGCGGTATCGGTGGGGCGCTTGCTGATCGCGTTGATCAAGCCTCCGGGCGGCGCCTCGCCGTAGAGGATCGACGACGGCCCCTTGAACACTTCCACCCGGTCGAGCCCGAAAGGCTCCGGCAGCCATTGGTAGAAACCTTCGCGATAGATGCGCAGACCATCCTGATAGGTGGAGTGGTCGAAGCCGCGCACCTTCAGCCAGTCGGTGTCGTTGTCGCTGCCGTAGTGGCCGGAAAGCACGCCGGAGCGGTAGCGAAAGGTCTCGTCGAGCTGCTGGACGTTGCGCAGCTCGAGCTCTTCACGCTCCACCATCGAGACCGGGCGTGGCGTCTCGACCAGCGGGGTCGCGACCTTGAGCGCCGTGCCCACCACCACGACCGGGTCGCTTTCGATGGCGACCTCCTGGGCATGCGCCGTCAGCGCTCCTCCGGCGGCAGGCATCGAAAGGGCAATGGCGCAGACGAGCGGGCGCCGGGGGAAAAAATCACGGTGGAGCATGGAAGCAGTCTCTATTGGAAGCAGGCAGGCAAAAAAATGAGAATAATTGTCATTAATGCCAAGCGTAATACGCCCTCGCCCGGCTATCAAGCGCGCGGTAAATGCGCTACGTTGAAAGACAAAACAAAATTAGTCTTTCACTGCTCGGGGGAACGCAATGACGCTTGCCATCGTGAACACGCGCGCCGGGGTGGGGCTCGATGCCCCCGCCGTGCAGGTCGAGGTGCACCTGGCCAACGGCCTGCCGGGGCTGACGCTGGTGGGCCTGCCGGAGGCCGCCGTGAAGGAGAGCCGCGAGCGCGTGCGCAGTGCGCTGGTCAACGCCGGTTTCGACTTTCCCAATACCCGGCGCATCACCCTCAACCTGGCGCCTGCCGACCTTCCCAAGGAGGGCGGACGGTTCGACCTGCCGATCGCGCTGGGCATTCTCGCCGCCTCCGGCCAGTTGCCGGTGGAAGCGCTGGAGAGCATCGAGTGCGCGGGCGAACTGGCGTTGGATGGCAAGCTGCGCCCGGTGCCCGGCATGTTGCCCTTCGCCCTGGCCACCAAGGCCGCCGGGCGCCGGTTGATCGTCCCCAACGCCTGCGCCGACGAGGCAGCACTTGCCGGCAACGGCCTCACGGTGCTGCCCGCCGCCACGCTCTGGGAGGTGGTGGCGCATCTGCTCGACCAGGAGCGCATCGCCCCCCACGTGC
>NZ_JAMZBD010000087.1:0-8923 GCF_024158685.1 Halomonas sp. 707D4
GCGTTACGCTGCTGCCCTGACGCGTCACTCACCGTGGGCGATGCGTTCCGTCCCGTCTTCTGGAGGTAGGCATGAGCCTTGAACTATTCAATCAGCTAGAGCAGAAAGTCACCGATACCGTCGAGGCGCTGGAGCTTCTCAAGCTCGAGAACGAAGAGCTGCGCCGCGAGAACGAGCAGTTCAAGCAGGAGCGCGAAGAGTGGGAACGTCGCCTGCAGGGCGTGCTCTCGAAGTTCGAGTCCAGCGAAAGCGCCTAGAGCCCCCTCGACATCAAGAGTGCATCCTCCCGCCCGGCCGCGTCGATGGCCGGGTAGTACCCCTTGCGACGGCCATCGACGCCGAACCCCAGGCGCTCGTAGAGCGTGATCGCCGCCAGATTGCCCGCCCGCACCTCCAGCAGCATGCGCTCGCTTTGCCACGCCCGCGCCTGAGCGATCACCGCTTGCAGCAGTACCCGCCCCACGCCTTGGCCGCGCCGCTCGGGCAGCACGCCGATCGCCTGAAGCTCCGCCTCGAAGGGCAGGCATGCCACCAGGGCGTAGCCGACCAATGCCACGTCGTCGTGATAGCCCAGCACCTCCTGGGTATCGCTTTCGAGTGCCTCTTTGATCGTGTGCGTGCTCGCCCCGCTCCGGGCGCGCGCCTCCAGGGCGCAAAGCGCCGCCTCGTCGACCCGTGTCAAAAGCTGAATCAAGGTGTTCTCTTGGCGCCGTCGGCCAGACGCGCAAGCGCCGGCCAGAGCGCGCGCTTGGCCGCCGATCCCTGAGTCAGGGTCGCCAGGCTCGGCGCCCGCCAGAGAGGGAGCTCCAGGGTATGGCTTCGTTGCTCGTTCAGATCCAGCACCGTCGCGAGCGTGCCGGCGGCGTCGTCCTCGTCGCCCCACCACAGCAGGCGCTCCAGCTGCCAGCCCTGGCGCCGAGCGGCGCCGGCGACGAAAGCGGCGAGCCCTTCGCGCGCTTCTTCCAGCGGGTCCTCGGGGGTGAATACGCCTGCCATGGGCGGCCAGGCGAAGATGGTCGGCGCGGGCAGCGCGCCGTCGAGCACGCCGGCGGCGGCGAGCAGGTTGCCGAGCAGGCGCTGCTCCAGGGCGGTGAGCTCGCCGGGGTGCAGGCTGAGCCAGCGACCGGCGATGCAAAGGCACGTCATCGTGAACACCACGGGCTCGGCCGGGGGAGCGCTTTCAGGGGCGGACGGCGTCTTGACGATGGGGGCTGGCGCCTCGCTCGCCTGCTCCGGCAGGGCGATATCGCCGAGCAGCGCCCGGGCGGACTTGGCGGACCGGGTTGCGGTGTCGGCACCGGGCGCTCTGGCGGGCGCCGGCGGGCTCGGCTCGTCGAGCAGCGCGTGCAGCTGCTGGCGTGGCGCCACGGCCTGGGTCGGCTCCTCCCACTCGCAGGCCGGCGTCGGGGCGGCGCCGGGCAACTGGTAGCGGCACGCCCAGGCGGTGATGCCCATGGCGTCCAGGTAGTGGCGTCGGGTGACTTCCGGGGTCACTTTTCGCCGCCGCGTTGACCGCCCAGGCAGTCCGGCGAGTTCGGTCGCTGGCCGCCACGCGCCGACCACTCGCCGGGCGTGTAGAGGTGCAGCGCCAGGGCGTGGACCGGGCCCGACAGCTCGTCGGCCAGGAGCGCATAGATCTGCTGGTGGCGCTTGACCGGCATCATGCCCTCGAAGCTCGAGGACACCAGCGTGACCTTGAAGTGGGTCTCGGAATTGGCCGGGACGTTATGCAGATGACTTTCGTTTTCCACCTGCAGCACGTTCGGCGAAAGCGTCGCCAACTTGTTCTCGATGTGTGTCTGCAGCGCCATGGCGGGCCTCCTGGTTAGGTAAACGCCTGACATTGTACGCCCTTAGTCGCGCCTCGACGATGCCCGACGTTCAACGAGGGCGCGCCCGGCAAGCGATACCCGGGAGAGGCTCGCCACCAGGGCCAGCAAGGTGGTGAAGGCGCCGAACCAGAGCGTCGCCTGCACGGCGAGCCCCAGGGCGAGGGCGGCCCCCACCACGGCAACGCCGAAGGATTGTCCCACGGTGCGCATGGTGCTCATCACCCCGGAGACGTTGGCACTGCGCGCAACCGGCAAACTCGCCATCATCTCGCGGTTGTTGGGCGGCTGGAAAAGCCCGAAGCCGATGCCGCACAGCGCCGTGCGCCAGAGGCTGCCCGCCGCCGAGGTGTGCTCGTCGACCAACGCCAGCGCCACCAGCCCGACGATCAGAAAACCGAGGCCGACGCTCGACAGCACGCTCGGGTTGACCTTGTCCGCCAGGCGCCCGGCCAGCGGCCCCACCACCATGATGGCCAGCGGCCAGGGGGTGAAGAGCCAGGCGGTCTCCAGCGGCGAGAGCCCCATCTGGTCCTGGTAGAAGAACGACAGCGCCACGAAGGTCAGCCCCTGGCCGATGAAGGCGAGCCCCGAGGCCGAGACCGCAAGCGTAAAGCGCATCTCGCTGAAGACGCTCAGCGGCAGAAGCGGATAGGCGGCGCGGCGCTGGCGGCGCACGAAGGCAAACGCCGCCACCCCGCAGAGCGCGCTCCAGGCGCCCGCCTCGAGGTAGGCGGCGTGCCCCACGGCGTCCATGGCCAGAAAGAAGCTCGCCAGCATCGCCATCGAGTAGAGGGCGCCGGCCATATCGAAGCTGCCCTGGCGCGCCGGCTCCCGGGGCAAGGCCTTGGCGGCGAAGTAGAGCGAGCAGAGCCCGAGCGGCACGTTGAGAGCGAAAAGCCACGGCCAGTCGGCAAACGACAGGATCACCCCGCCAAGCGTCGGGCCGGCGGCGTAGCCCCCTGCCACCACCAGCGCACTCAAGCCCAGGGCGCTGCCCAGCAGGCGCGAGGGAAAGATCAGCCGGTAGAGCGATGGCCCGATGGAGAGCGTGGCCGCCGCGCCGAGCCCCTGGAAGGCGCGAAACACCAGCAGCATCTCGAGATTGCGCGAGAGCGCCGCGCCCAGCGAGGCGACGACGAAGGTGGAAAGCCCCAGCAGGTAGAGCCTGCGCCGGGTGATCAGCTCGCTGAGCCCGGCGAACACCAGGAGAAAGGCCGCGCACACCACCTGGAAGATGTTGGTGATCCACACCGACCGCGAGGCGGAGGCGCCGAGATCGGTGGCGATGGTGGGCAGGGCCAGGTTGATCATGGTGGTGTCGACCACCGCCATCAGGGTGCCGGCCACCAGCGCCAGCACCGCGAGGGCCCGCTCCGGCCCCGGCAGGCCGTCATCGCCGGGGCGGGTTTCGAAGAGTCGCATGGGTGGGGAACTTCCTTCAGGGCGCCGCCAAACGCTAGAACCGGCCGAGGCCGGTTCTGGCAAACAGGAAAAGCGCGTGACGGCGGCGCTAGTCCGGGTCGTTGTCGAGCAGCAGCGCGTCGTCGACGTCGGAAATCTCCAGCGCCGTCTCGTCGTCCAGGTCGATGGCCAGATAGCTGTGCTCGACGTGCAGGAACGTCTGGAACAGCGTCCAGTCCAGTGTCTCCGGCCACTGGCGCTCGTCCTCTTCCCAGGCGCGAAGCTCGGTCTCGAGGATCTCGACGCAGCGATCGCGCACGAGGGTCTCGAGCGCTTCCGGCGTATCCATTTCCGGGATCAGGTAGATGGTACTTTCACGTTCGACGTCGGCAAGCGTCAGGTCGTCGTCGCCCGTGGTGGGTTCCAGCGCGTTGATCCAGTCCACGAAGGGCTGGGTCGGCCTGACGCTCAGAGCGGAGCGGTTAAGCAGTTTCATGGGATTCTCCTCGCCGTCGAAACGTTGACCATTATGGGCGCTAAGACGCGCCCTTACCAACTTTTACTCCGCCAGCCGTTACTCGACTTCCGGGCGCATCGCCGGGAACAGCAGCACGTCGCGAATCGAGGGGCTGTCGGTGAACAGCATCACCAGCCGGTCGATGCCGATGCCCTCGCCCGCCGTCGGCGGCATGCCGTACTCGAGCGCGCGCACGTAATCGGCGTCATAGTACATCGCCTCGAGGTCGCCGGCGTCCTTCTCCGCGGCCTGGGCGCGAAAACGCTCGGCCTGATCCTCGGCGTCGTTGAGCTCCGAGAAGCCATTGGCGATCTCGCGCCCGCCGACGAAGAACTCGAAGCGGTCGGTGACGAAGGGGTCTGCGTCGCTACGCCGGGCCAGCGGGCTGACCTCCGCCGGGTACTCGGTGATGAAGGTCGGCTGGTCGAGCTTGTGCTCGGCCACTTCCTCGAAGATCTCGGTCTGCACCTTGCCCAGGCCCCAGCTCTCCTTCACCTTGATGCCGAGCTTCTCGGCGGTGGCCCGCGCCGCCTCGAGGGTGTCGAGATCCGCCGCCACGATGCCGTCGCCGTGATCGAGAATCGACTGCTTGAGGGTCAGGCGCTTGAAAGGCTGGCCGAAGTCGTAGCTCGCTCCCTGGTAGGTGAGCATGGTGGTGCCCAGCACCTCCTCGGCGGCGGTGCGCAGCATCGCTTCGGTCATGTCCATCAGGTCGTTGTAGTCGGCGTAGGCCCAGTAGAATTCGACCATGGTGAATTCGGGGTTGTGCCGGGTCGAGAGCCCTTCGTTGCGGAAGTTGCGGTTGATCTCGAAGACACGCTCGAAGCCGCCCACCACCAGGCGCTTCAAATAGAGTTCCGGGGCGATGCGCAGGTACATGTCCATGTCCAGCGCATTGTGGTGGGTGACGAACGGGCGCGCCGTCGCCCCGCCGGGGATCGGCTGGAGCATGGGGGTTTCCACCTCCATGAAGCCGCGCGCCTCGAAGAAGCGGCGCATGGAGGCGATCACCGCGGCGCGGGTCTCGAAGGCCTTGCGCGACTGCGGGTTCATGATCAGATCGACATAGCGCTGGCGGTAGCGCGCCTCCTGGTCGGTCAGCCCGTGGAACTTGTCGGGAAGCGGCCGCAGGCTCTTGGTGAGCAGCTCCACCTCTTTCATCATCACGTACAGGTCGCCCTTGCCGGACTTGTGCACCGGGCCACGGGCGGCGACGATGTCACCGATGTCCCAGCCCTTGACGTCCTCGAGCACCTCGGCGGGCAGGCCCTTCTTGTCGACGTAGAGCTGGATCTGGCCGGCGACGTCCTGGATGACGATGAAGGGGCCGCGCTTGCGCATGATGCGCCCGGCCACGGCGGCATGGTGATCCAGCGCCTCGAGCTCGTCCTTCTCCTTGTCGCCGAACTGCGCGTCGAGCTCGACGGTCAGGCTGTCGCGGCGAAAGTCGTTGGGGAAGGCGCTCTTGCCCTGGGCGGCGGCGCTTTCGCGGCGCTTGGCGAGCTTGGCGCGGCGCTCGGCGATCAGGTGGTTCTCGTTTTCAGCGGGAGACGCGTCTTGGTTAGCCATCCGGCACCCTGTATGTAGGTCGAAAATCGGTTTCGAAGGTCGTGTTCGAAAGCGGTATTCGAAGGAATACGCTTTCAGACGCCAGCGGGCCGCGTCGGCGGCCCGCCAGGCATCAAAGGCCCTGCTTGAGACTGGCGATGATGAACTGGTCCAGGTCGCCGTCGAGCACCTTGTCGCAGTTGCTGGACTGCACGCCGGTGCGCAGGTCCTTGATGCGCTGGTCGTCGAGCACGTAGGAGCGGATCTGGCTGCCCCAGCCGATGTCGGCCTTGGAGTCTTCCGCTTCCTGCTTGGCGGCGTTGCGCTTTTGCATCTCGTGCTCCCACAGCTTCGCCTTCAACTGCTTCATGGCGAAGTCGCGGTTGGCGTGCTGGCTGCGCTGGTTCTGGCAGGCCACCACGATGCCGGTCGGCTCGTGGGTGATGCGCACCGCGGAATCCGTGGTATTGACGTGCTGGCCGCCGGCGCCGCTGGAGCGATAGGTGTCCACGCGCAGATCCGACGGGTTGATCTCGACCTCGAAGCTGTCGTCGATCTCCGGGGAGAGGAACACGGAGGCAAACGAGGTATGGCGACGACCGCCGGAGTCGAAGGGGCTCTTGCGCACCAGGCGGTGAACGCCGGTTTCGGTGCGCAGCCAGCCGAAGGCGTGATCACCCTGGATATGGATCGACGCGGATTTGATGCCCGCCACCTCGCCGGCGGAGACCTCGACGATCTCGGCCTTGAAGCCGTGGCTTTCCGCCCAGCGCAGGTACATGCGCAGCAGGATGTTCGCCCAGTCCTGGGCTTCGGTGCCGCCGGAGCCGGACTGGATGTCCATGTAGGCGTTGTTGGGATCCATCTCGCCGGAGAACATGCGCCGGAACTCGAGCTTCTCGAGCGACGCCTGCATGGCGTCGAGCTCGCGGCTGACCTCCTCGACGGTGGCCTCGTCCTCTTCCATCTCGGCGAGTTCCAGAAGGTCCTGGCTATCGCCCAGGCCATGGTCGAGCTCGTCGATGGTCGCCACGATCGTCTCGAGCGAGGCGCGCTCGCGGCCCAGCTTCTGGGCGTAGTCCGGATCGTTCCAGACGTTCGGGTCCTCGAGCTCGCGGGTGACTTCCTCTAGCCGATCCTTCTTCTCGGCATAGTCAAAGATACCCCCTAAGAACGTCTGTCCGCTCAGACAGGTCCTTGATCTGGGTATGAATCGGATTGGTTTCCAACATGGAGCGTGCCTTGTCTGGTCAAAAGGGGTCGGGTACGAAAAGGAGGGTCGCCTTCTGGCGATGACCGCCTAGTGTAACGGAAACCCGGGCGGCGGTGCATCCTCCCCGTGGCGCCCACAAAAAAACCCGGCAGATGCCGGGTTCGTTCGAAACGCCTGGGTCTTTCCAAGCGGGCTTTCTAGAAGCGGTAGGTCAACTGGGCGCCGAAGCCGTGGGCCTCGTTCTTGTAGTCCGCCGCGTAGTTGGCGCCGCCCACCGCGGCGACCGGCGGGGCCGCGCTCGCCAGCAGGTCGCGACGCTGCTGCTCGACGTGGGTGCCGCGCTCGGTCAGGTAGGAGTAGGCGACGTCCAGGGTGAGATCGGGGATCGGCGTCCAGCCGGCGCCGATCGAGAAGATGCGCCGGTCGTCCGAGGGGATGCGCACGCTTCTGTGCTCGTCGCTGGTCGGGGTGTAGTCGAGCGTCAGGCCCGCGCGCAGCGCAAGCTCTGGCGTCAGCTGGTACTCGCCGCCGGTGGCGAAGGCCCAGGCATTGGTGTAGTCCTGGGTTTCCTGGGTGATGACGTCGCCAACGGTACCGGTGACGCGAATCTCGTCGAACTGGCTCCAGCGCACCCAGGAGGTGCCGAACATCAGCTTGAGGCGGTCGCTCATCTGCTGGGTGACGGAGAAGTTGACCGTCTCCGGCGTGGTCAGGTCGAGAGAAGCGTTGGGGTCCGAGCGCACCACGTTGCCAAACGGGTCGGTGGCGGCGAAGCTGCCCTCGAGGGTGTAGTCCACCTTGGAGCGGTAGGTCAGGCCGAAGGTGGTCTCCGGCACCGGCTGGTAGATCACCCCGAGGTTGTAGCCCCAGGCCTCGTCGTCGCCCTCGACCCGCGAATCGATGTCCGTGGCGGCGCTGAAGGCGGGCCCGGAGGGCAGTTGGCGACGCAGCTCGCCGTCCACCTTGTTGTAGGTCACGCCCACGCCCACCGACCACTGATCGTTGAAGCGGTAGGAGACCGTCGGCTGGGCGGTCATCACGGTCACTTCGGTGTAGTCGCCGAAGTAGCGGCCCTGGAAGTTCTTTTCGTAGTCGGTCTTGGAGCCGAACGGCGCGTAGACGCCGAAACCGAAGGCGAGACGCTCGTTGACCGGATGGGCGTAGAAGGCGAAGGGGACGAGCGTGCCCGGCACCATGTCGCCCTCGTTGGTGCCCGGAATGGCGCCGACGGGAACCTGGACGCCATTGGGTGCACCGCCCAGGGCCACGCCGGAATCCAGCGTCCGGCTGGCCTCCACGTTGCTGATCTTGGTCTTGGGATTCAGGTAGGTGCCGCCGGCGGTGATCTGCGCGCGATCCAGAAACGACATGCCCGCCGGGTTGCCGAAGACGATGGTGGCATCGTTGACGTTGGAGCTGCGCCCGGCGTGGCCGTAGCCCTGGCCGCTGACGCTCTGCTCGTTGATCTGGTAGCCGCCGGCACTGGCCTGGCTCGCCCAGGCCGCGGCGGCCACGGCAGAGACCAGCGCGAGCTTCTTGACGTTGTTATGCATAGTGAGCCTCTTTCCCGATGATCCGACGAGCGTTGCCACCCGCCTAGGTTATTTTAATACGTCACGATGAACAGTTTTCGCCCAATGTCGGCGCGGGTTCAAGGGGCAAACGGCCGTTTTATTTCGTTTCGGGCCCATCCATTAGTCTTAGGGCCGTGGCAACCACCTTGCCAGGTACGCGCTTGACCTTTGGGTGGCACAAGGGTTTTACACTGAAGGTCTACAGCGACGGGACGACACCGCATGAAAGTCAGCGACATCGCCAGACACGCTCACGTGACCCCGGAAACGGTGCGCCACTATACCCGCGAGGGCCTGCTCTCGCCCGAGCGCCATCCGGACAACGGCTACCACCTCTACTCCGCGACCGACCTCGAGCGGCTGCATTTCATCCAGCGGGCGCGCAAGCTCGGCTTCAGCGTGGCCGAGATTCGCGACATCCTGCGCCACGCCGATCACGGCGACTCGCCCTGCCCGATGGTGCGCGATCTGCTGGCAAGCCGCCTGCCCCAGATTCGCGCGCGCATCGAAGAGCTCGAAGCCCTGGCCCGGCGCATGGAGCAGGCGCTGCACAGCTGGCAGGCGATGCCCGACGCCGCCCCGGACGGCCATAGCCTGTGCCGGCTGATCGAAAGTTTCCCCGACGACACGTGCTCCCGGGAGGCCCCATGAACGACGAACGCCCCACTCCGACACCGCTCGTGCGCACCGTACCCGGCATGCGCTGCCAGGGCTGCGTGACGCGCATGCGCGACGCGATCCAGGCGAGCGACCCGAGCGCCCGGGTAGAGGGCTTTCCTGACGACAAGCGCCTGGAGGTCCAGGGCGCGCTGGGCGACGAAGCGCTCGACGACGCCCT
>NZ_JAMZBD010000088.1:0-8895 GCF_024158685.1 Halomonas sp. 707D4
CGCCGGCCCGTCGCTGTAGAACCGCTGCGGGAGCGGATCGTCACCGGTAATCATCGCCGGCTGGGCGACGAATCCGTCGGGGAGCCAGTTGACGTCCAGCGCAGCATCGACCTCCTCCCTTCCCTCTTCGTCGACGAGCGGGCCGTCGTAGAGCTCGGGGGACTGCAGCTGGGTCATCTGGAACGTCTCGATCACCCGCTCCTGGGCATCCCTGAGCTCGTGCTTGAGCAGCAGCCCCGTCTCCTCGTCCACCCACCAGGTATGCATGTAGCGGGTCTCGTCGAACGGATCGAAGCGCAGCCGCGAGGCGACCCGCCCGGCGATGCGCTCCTCGTTCTCGATGGTGACGGCGTAGAACTGTTCGACATGAAGAGCCCAAGCCTCCGGAGAGGCGTGTTCATTCGTCGAGGAATCGGGAACGAACCAGGCGAGCCTGCCTGCCTGGGAGCGACGCTCGACGCTGATGGAGGGCCCATCGAGATGCTGGACCACCTGCTGGCGCACGCCGTCGTTGATACGATGGGAGAGTGCCAGGGTACGCACGCCAAGACTATCGATGGAGACCGCTCGCGCCTGGTACTCGTAACACTGGCTGGCCAGCATGCTGCGTACCAGCCACCGCTCGACGTCGTCCTGGGGTGTTTGAACGAGCTCGGGACGCGAGCAGACAGGATTGGAGGAAGCCGACGACGCCGCGTCATCGGCAAGGGCAGGCAGCGCCAGTAATCCAAGCGAGGCAACGCTCGCACCGATCAGCAGGCGCCGCGCCTGGAAAACTCGTTCACCGCTCACACGCATGTCATCCCGTCGACTAATGAAGGTATCATCGCTCGTCGATCAACGCTGCCCGAGCGGTTCGACCGCCGACGACGAGCGCAAAAGCGGCATCCAGCTATCCCCGCTGCCACCGGCAGCGCCTTGGGCATGCTGCTCGAGATAGGTCTGCAGCAGGCGAATCTGATCACTGTCCATGGCGCTGGTCGGCGCCGAGAAAGTCTGGGCGGCGGTAGTGGCCGCCGGCGCGCCGGGGGCCGACTCGCTTACGTTCATGAAACCGCTGCGCCCGGACTGGCCGTTCATGCGAAACGCGGTAGGCTCGAACATCGGCATATCCGCCTGGCTTGCCGCAAGGCCGACCGGCTGTACCTGGGCACCGCTATCGATGGAGGTCGAGGCGAGATCACTACTGCCTTGAGACGCCTGACGAGGGGAACCATCGCTGTTCAAGAACTGGACGCCGGTGATCACCATCAGTGATACCGCAGCCGCGACACCGGCCCCTCGGGCGAAGGAGACACGCGCAGGACGCTGGGTGCTCGCCGTGGCAGGCATCTCCGCCAACGGGGCGGGTTCGTCCTGAAGTCGAGCGAGAATGCCAGCGGAGAGATCGACACTGACATCGACCGAGCGCTCGCGCTGCATCATGCTGCGCGCGAGATGGTAACGCCGCCAGGTGTCGGCCGCATCGCTCTCGCCGGGTAGCGCTTTCAACACTCGGCGAAGCTCGAGCTCGTCGCTCTCGCCATCCATCAACGCCGAAAGTGATTCTCGTGTATTCAAACTCATACTTCACACCCTCACGCTATATTTGGAAAACGTCTCTAGCCGCTCTGGAACGTATCGGCTAGCGCATTTTCTCGGGCCAAGGCTTGGATTTCGCAAGCTTTCGGTGGCTTCTTTGCAAGCTCGAAAGCCAGGGAGCCCCTCAATACGCTCGACGTTTCAATGCTGGTCAATCTGGTCAAGCTCTATGACGCATTTGACGAGCGACAGTTCACAAAAAAATCAAATCGATGCCTTGCCGGCATCGCCTTCACTCTTCGCGACTGTTGCGCGCCGTGCTGATCAACGGGCGAATGTGCTCGTCGACCGCCTCGCGCGCCCGGAAGATGCGCGAACGCACCGTGCCCACCGGGCACTGCATGACCTGAGCGATATCCTCGTAGGCCAGCCCGTCGAGCTCGCGCAGGGTAATGGCGGTGCGCAGGTCGTCGGGAAGCTTCTCGATCGCTTCAAACACCGCAGCCTCGAGCTGGTCTCGCGCGAAAGCCGCCTCGGGGGACTCGCTGTCCGCCAGCCGCCCGCTCTGATCGAGCACCTCGGCATCGACAATGTCGAGATCGCTGCCCGGCGGCCGACGGCCGCGCGATACCAGATGGTTCTTGGCGGTATTGATGGCAATGCGGTACATCCAGGTATAGAACGCGCTTTCGGCGCGAAACTTGCCCAGCGCCCGGTACGCCTTGATGAACGCTTCCTGCGCCACATCCTGTACTTCGCCGTGATCGTGAACGTAACGCCCGATCAGGCCGATGATCTTGTGCTGGTACTTCTTGACCAGCAGGTCGAAGGCACGGGTATCCCCTTTCTGGGCACGTTCGACGAGCTGCTGGTCCGTTTCACGAGTGCCCATTCACACGCCCCTCCAGCTCGAACGATCTATGTCGAGCCCTACTTCCTCTCGCCCCCCTGAGCGGGCTTTAACAGCATGCAGCATAGCGTCCCTTGGGCAATGATTAATGAAAACAATAATTAACGGACAAACCGATAAAATGGACTCGCTCGCCCTGCATAACCTACGCGTCGATATGAACGCTTTGACTATGCGTAGTGTTGCGCGTTATGCCAAAGGCATCAAGCCTCTTGCCCCTGCATGACAAAAACGTGTGGCTGACACCCGAACGCCTCGTCGAGTTCCCTGACAATTGATTTTTGATGCCTTAACGCGCCATAGTAGTGCGACATTTGCCCACCGCTTTACCTACAGGTAGCCGCATGTCAGATCAAGAGGTTAACAATCTCAACGTCCTCGCCCAGGACGTGCTCACCACCCCGGACGCCTTGAAGGCCACCATTCCGCTGACCGACAAGGCGGAAGCCACGGTGATCGAAGGTCGCCGGGTCATCCAGAACATTCTCGACGGCAGCGACCCGCGGCTCTTGATGGTGGTCGGCCCCTGCTCGATCCACGACGTCGACGCCGCCCTCGACTACGCCCGCAAGCTGCGCAAGCTCGCCGACGAGGTCAGCGACTCGCTCTACATCGTCATGCGGGTCTACTTCGAGAAGCCGCGTACCACCGTCGGCTGGAAGGGCCTGATCAACGACCCTCACCTGAACGGCTCCTTCGAGATCGACGAGGGCCTGCACATCGCCCGCAAGCTCTTGGTGGAGCTGGCCGAGATGGGGCTGCCGCTGGCCACCGAAGCGCTCGACCCGATCTCGCCGCAGTACCTGCAGGACTGCATCAGCTGGTCGGCGATCGGCGCCCGGACCACCGAGTCGCAGACCCACCGCGAGATGGCCTCGGGCCTCTCCTGCCCGGTCGGTTTCAAGAACGGCACCGACGGCAGCCTCGATGTCGCGATCAACGCGCTGGAATCCGTTGCCAACCCGCACAACTTCCTGGGCATCAACTACGCCGGCCAGGTCGCGATCATCCGCACGCGCGGCAACGCCTACGGCCACGTGGTGCTGCGCGGCGGCAACGGCAAGCCCAACTACGACAGCGTGAGCGTGGCGCTGGCCGAGAAGGAGCTGGCCAAGGCCAAGCTCTCCGCCAACATCATGATCGACTGCTCCCACGCCAACTCCAACAAGGACGCCAGCCTGCAGCCGCTGGTGCTGGAGAACGTCACCCACCAGATCCTCGATGGCAACACGTCGATCATCGGCCTGATGGTCGAGTCGAACCTGGGCTGGGGCAATCAGAAGCTCACCGACGACCCGAGCAAGCTCGCCTACGGCGTCTCGATCACCGATGCCTGCATCGACTGGGACACCACGGTCGAGACGTTCAGAAAGATGAACCAGAAGCTCGCCCCGGTACTGGCCAGCCGCTGATCACGCGAGACGAAAAAGCCCCCGATGGCATGGCCGTCGGGGGCTTTTTCATTCATGCGATCGCGGCGGACTAACCGATCTCGCGCTTGAACGGTGGCAGCGCGTCGAGCAGTGCCTGGCCGTAGCGCCGGGTGATGACGCGCTTGTCCAGCAGCGTGATCACCCCGCTGTCGCTCTCCTTGCGAATCAGCCGCCCGCAGGCCTGGACCAGCTTGATCGAGGCATCCGGTACGCTGATGCGCATGAAGGCGTTGCCGCCCTGGCTCTCGATCCATTCGGCAAGCGTGGCACCGACCGGGTCGTCGGGTACCGCGAAAGGCAGCCGGGTGATCACCACGTGGGTAAGATAGCGCCCGGGCAGGTCGATGCCCTCGGCGAAGCTCGCCAGCCCGAAGATGACGCTGCCTTCGCCACGATCCACTGCCGCGCGGTGGCGCTCGATCAGCTCGCGCTTGGGCAGCGCATCCTGGGCGAGCACGCGCGCCTTGAGCGCGGGCTGCAGCGAGCGCTCGACGGCGCGCAGCTGGGCGCGTGACGAAAACAGCACCAGCGCCGCCTCCTTCGCATTGAGGCCCTGCACGCACTCGACGATCGCCCGCTCGTGGGCCTCGCGATCGCTCGGATCGGTCGCCAGCGCCGGCACGCGGAGCACCGCATTGGCGTAGTCGAAGGGGCTCGGCAGCGCCTGGTAACGATAGCGCCCGGCCAGGCCCGCCCGCTCCTGCAGCCGCTCGAAGCGCCCGAGTGCGGTGAGCGTCGCCGAGGTGACCACCGCGCCGTGGCAGCGCCCCCACAGGTGCTTGGCGAGCGTGTGCGCGGCGGAGACGGGGCTTGCGGAGAACTCTATCTCCGGCTCGCCCGCGACCTGGCTCAAGGTGATCCAGCGGGCGCAGGGCGGCGCGTTCGGCGCATCCTGCTCGCTCATGCTCAGCCACAGCGCGTGGGCTTCCAGGCTTCGCCCGTGAAGCAGCGCCACCAGCGGTAGCCAGCTCTCCGCCTGTTCGCGCTCGAGCCCGGTCTGCTTGTCCGGGTCCAGCGTCTCGCGCAGGATGTCGGCGATACTCTCGAGCGTGCGCGAAAGCGTCGCGAACAGCGTCACCAGCTGCCCGGCCTGCTCGCCGAGCGCCTCGGGTATCTGGCCTTTCTCGAAGCGGAACTGGTGGCTGTTCTCTTCGTCCCCTAGGCCACGCTCGCGGCCGGCCAGTTGATGCCCCAGGCTGAACACGTCACCCAGCACCGGCTCGAGCGCGTGCACGAGCTCCGGAAGCCCGGCCAGAAGCCGTGCGATGGTGGGCTGGCCGCCCAGGCCGGTATTGAGATCGCTCAAGCTCGACTTCAACGTTCTGAGCCAGCGCAGGCAGCCGTGCACGGCGAAGCGATGGGCGAAGTGGGAGAGCGCCTTGTCCGGCAGGTGGTGCCCCTCGTCGAAGACGAAGATGCACTCGGCGGGGTCGGGCAGGATGGCCCCACCGCCGAGCGCCAGGTCCGCGAGCACCAGATCGTGGTTGGCGACGATGACATCGGCGCTTTCGAGCTCGCGGCGCGAGCGAAAGAAGGCGCAGGCGCCGAAATGGCCGCAGCGCCGCCCGGTACATTGGCGATGATCCACGGTGAGGCGCCGCCAGTGGGCATCGTCGATCGACTCGGGCCAGTTGTCCCGATCCCCTTCCCACTTGCCGCTGCCGTAGGCCTCGGCAAGATCCGTGGCGAGCAGCGTGAAGTCGCTGCCCTGCTCGGCCAGCGACTGCTCGAAGAGCGAAAGCGTAGGATTGGGCTCGACGCCCTCGAGCGCCTGATCGAGCCTTGCGACGCAGACGTAGCGCCCGCGCCCCTTGGCGAGCGCGTAGCTGAACGCCACGCCACTGTGGCTGGCCAGGGCCGGGAGATCCTGGTGAAGCACCTGCTCCTGGAGCGCGACGGTGGCCGTCGAGACGATAAGGCGCTTGCCTCGCGCCTTGGCGACGGGCAGCGCCGAGATCAGGTAGGCCAGCGTCTTGCCGGTGCCGGTGCCCGCCTCGAGTACGCAGACGTGGCGATCGCTTGTGCGCTTGCCTTCGCCATCGACCTCGATCTCGCCCAGCGTGCGGGCGATTTCTGCGATCATCAGGCGCTGGCCGTAGCGCGGGGTCAGCGAGAGCCCCTCGACGACGTTGCGATACGCCTGCTGGATACTCGCCTTGAGCTCGGTGTCCAGCATTGCGGTTACAGCAAGCCTTCCGGCGGGTGCTCGCAGGGCAGCTTGTCGCCGATGTAGCGCTCGATCTCGGGCAGCGAGAAGGCGTCCTCTTCGCCCACGAAGCTGATCGACACGCCCTTGGCGCCGGCGCGGCCGGTACGCCCGATGCGGTGGACGTAGTCCTCCGGGTCTTCCGGCAGGGTGTAGTTGATCACGTGGCTCACGTCTTCGATATGGATGCCACGGCCCGCCACGTCGGTGGCGACCAGCACCTGCACGCTGCCCTCACGAAACGCTTCGAGGGTCTGGATGCGCTGGGCCTGGGGCACGTCGCCGGAGAGCATCGCCACGTTGATGCCGGCCTTGCGCAGCGCGGAATCGAGCTTGCGGACGAGATCGCGCCGGTTGCCGAAGACCATGACCCGCTCGAAGCTCTCCTGCTCGAGAAGCTTCACCAGCAGGCGCTGCTTGTCCTCGTCGGAGACGAGGAAGACGCGCTGGTCGATGTCGGCCTGATTCTCCACGGTCACCTCGATCTCCACGTGGGCGGGGTTTTCCGTCCACTGGCTGGCGAGGTTCAGGATATCGTCGGTGAAGGTGGCCGAGAACAGGAACGTCTGACGCTGCTCCTTTTTCGGCGTGTAGCGGATGATGCGCTTGACGTCCGGAATGAAACCCATCGAGAGCATGCGATCCGCCTCGTCGAGCACAAGCACTTCCACCTCGGAGAGATCGATGTCGCGCTTCTGGTGGAAATCCAGCAGCCGTCCCGGGGTCGCCACCAGCAGGTCGATCTTGCCGGCCAGGCTTTCGCGCTGCGTCTGGTACTCCATGCCGCCGACCACGCTTGCCACCTCGAGATCGGTGAAGCGGGCGAGCGCCTTGGCATCCTTCTCGATCTGCAGCGCGAGCTCCCGCGTGGGCGCGATGATCAGCGCCCGGGGAGCGCCGGGCTTTTGCCCTTCCGGCGCCGGCTCTTCGAGAAAGTAGGCCAGAGCGGACATCAAAAAGGCCGCGGTCTTGCCGGTGCCGGTCTGCGCCTTGCCGACGATGTCGCCGCCGAGCAGGGTCTGGCGCAGGGCCTCGGCCTGGATGGGCGTGCAGTACTCGAATCCCAATGCATGGATGGCACGCATCAAGGGGAGCGGCAAATCGAAGTCATGAAAACGCCACTTGCCGGCCACGGCAGGTACCTGAAACTGGCGGAGGTCCCAGCCGCATTGACGGCGACGCGGCTTGCGCCGACGGCGTTTGGGCTTGCGGTTCTGGGCCGATGCTGTGGTCTGTTCCGACTCGCTCATAGGCTTGGTATCTGTCCATTACGGTGGATGTTAGGCATCACGTCGCGCGTAGTGTATCACAGGGCTTGGCGATTAGAGCGCGTGCCTTGCTGTGTTCGCCCCCCGCTTGCCTGTTAGAATGGCGGCCAAACGAAACGAAGGAGCGCGACATGACGCGTAAGAAAAAGACTCGCTCGCTGGCGGACAAGGTCACCATTCGCACCGGGCGACGCAAGGATTACAAGAAGTGGCGCAAGGAAAACCCCGATCAGGTCGTCTCTTCTCGACGCTTCGTGGCCAAGAAGCAGCAGCAGCGCAAGCTCCAGGCGGTGCGCAAGCTGGCCCGCCAGCAAGAGGGCCAGCCCATCGAGATCCATCCGGGCAAGGACGACACCTGATGCGGCTGGTCTCGTTCAACATCAACGGCCTGCGCGCACGCCTTCACCAGCTGCAGGCGCTGATCGACACCCAGGCGCCGGACGTCATCGGGCTGCAGGAGACCAAGGTCCAGAACAGCGAGTTCCCGCTCGCCGACGTCGAGGCGATGGGCTATCACGTGGTCTATCACGGCCAGAAAGGCCATTACGGCGTGGCGATGCTCACCCGTCAGGCGCCGACCTCGGTCTGCTACGGATTTCCCGATGACGACGAAGAGGCCCAGCGGCGCCTGATCGGCGTGACGCTGCAAGCCGAGGATGGCGAGGCGGTGACCGTCTACAACGGCTACTTTCCCCAGGGCGAGAACGTCGCGCACCCGGTCAAGTTTCCCCACAAGGAGCGCTTCTACCAGCAGCTGGGGCGCTTGCTCGCAAGCCACCGCCCCGACGAGCGCCTGGCGGTGATGGGGGATTTCAACATCTCGCCGGAGGATCAGGACATCGGTATCGGCGAGCCCGCGCGCAAGCGCTGGCTGCGCGAAGGCAAGGCGAGCTTCCAGCCCGTCGAGCGCGAGTGGCTTGCGGGCATCAAGGCCTGGGGTCTCGAGGACAGCTACCGGCTTTGCCACCCGAAGGATGCCGAGCGCTTCAGCTGGTTCGACTACCGCTCCAAAGGCTTCGATCGCGAACCCAGGCGCGGGCTTCGCATCGACTACATCCTGGTGACGAGACTGCTTGCCGAGCTCGCCACCGGCGCCGGCATCGACTACGACCTGCGCGCCATGGAACGCCCTTCCGACCATGCGCCGACCTGGAGCGACTTCTCGCTCACCCTCGCCCCGTGATCACTGCGTTAGCGTAGATTGGCGAGCCACCCCTCGACCTCCTCGTCGCCGAGTGCCCGCGCCTCTTCCCAGGCCTGCTCGGCGCAGGCGTCTTCGCCCCAGGCGTAGGCCAGCTGACCGAGACGTCGCCAATCCTCGCGCTCACCGGTGCGCTCGGCCAGCGCCTGCCAAGCATCAAGCGCCCGATCGACGTCCCGGGCTTGGTACCACGCCTGGGCCAGACGGCGAAGGGTCGTCTCGTCGCGCGCGAGCCGCTCGCTTGCCAGCGCCTGCTCGAGATGCTCGGCGGCGCGGGCCGGCGTGCCGCCGGCCAGGTGCAGCGCCACCAACGTCTCGAAATCCTCGTCGCTCTCAAAGATGCCGAGTTGCCAGGC
>NZ_JAMZBD010000089.1:0-8862 GCF_024158685.1 Halomonas sp. 707D4
CCCGGGCCACGTCGATGTGGGGGTCGACGTTCAGGGCCTTGCGGATTCGGGCCTGCTGTTCGCTTGGCTGTTCCATCCTTGTCTCCTCGCGGTTCAATCGATGTAGGTGTACCCGCTTTCAGCGTAGTGGACGCGCCGGCTCAGTCGCCAATCGGGGACGCCTTGCCGTCGATCACCTGGCGATGAAGCGCCGAGATGCGCTCCAGGGCGTGGTGAGCGGCCGCGTGGCGCACCTCGTTGCGCTCGCCGGGGAAGCGCTGCGTCTCGCTGAACAGGTACTCCTTGCCGGCGTGTTCGAAGGCCCAGGCAAAGCAGACGGTTCCGACGGGAATGTCGTCGTGGGACGCGGGCCCGGCGATACCGGTGTTGCTGAGGGCGACGTTGGCGTCGTTGTTGTGCAGCGCCCCCAGGGCGAGCTCGCGGCTGGTCTCCTCGCTGGTCAGGCCGTACTCGTCGATGGTGTCGAAGCTCACGGCCAAGTAACGGTTCTTCGCCTGGGGCGAGTAGACCGCAAGGCCACAATCGATGCTCTGGCCGCTGCCGGGCACGCGCGCCAGTTCCGACACGATCAGCCCCGCGGTGCAGGATTCGGCGGTGGCGAGCTTGAGCTCGTGTTCTTGCAGGTAGTGACAGACGTCTTCCAATAACGACATGTGAAGGCTCCTTCGCCCTGGGCGTTCGCGTATCGTTCCCTGAGATTGCGAGCGCTCTTGTGGCTCCGGCGTTTTCCTCGCCCCCATAAAATAGCCCCCGCCGAGGGCGGGGGCTTTAATCTCGATCAAACCTCAGGGACTAGTTGCGAAACGCGTCCGGGTAGGTGGAGAGATCCACGCCCCACAGCATCGGCAGCAGGAAGTAGGTGGCCGAGACGATCAGCAGCAGCGCGATGATGTTGAGCCAGAAGCCGTTGCGCACCATTTCGGCGATGGTGATCTTGCCGGTGGCGAAGATGATCGCGTTGGGCGGCGTACCCACCGGCAGCATGAAGGCGCAGTTGGCCGCCATGGCCGCTGGCACCATCAGCACGAACGGGTGGACGCCGAGCGCCAGGGCAAGCGACGCCAGCACCGGCAGGATCATGGTGGCGGTCGCGGTGTTGGAGGTGATCTCGGTGAGGTAGAGCACCATGGCGGTGGAGAGCACGATCACCATCAGGAAATTGACGTTTTCCAGCACGCTCATCTGATCGCCCATCCAGGCGGCCAGACCCGAGGAGCCGAAGCCCGCGGCGATGGCAAGGCCACCCCCGAACAGCAGCAGGATGCCCCAGGGCACGTCGCGCGCGATCTCCCAGTCCAGCAGGCAGCCGCCCTTGGTGCGCGACGGGATCAGAAACAGCGCGATCGCCGCGGCGATGGCGATCATGGTATCGCTGATGCCGGGAATGTTGATGATCTGGCCCTGCCACAGAAACGAGCGGGTGATCCAGAAAAACGCCGCCAGCAGGAATACCGCAAGTACCGCCTTCTCTTCGAAGCTCGTGCGGCCAAGCGCCTCCATTTCCTTTTTGATCAGCGCCTTGCCTCCGGGCAGGCTGTTGAGCTTCATCGGGTAGATGAAGCGCGTCAGCATCAGCCAGCCGACGACCAGAAGCGCCACCACCACCGGGAAGGCGAACATCAGCCAGCTGGCAAACGAGATCTCGTAGCCGAACAGCTCGTTGACCACCGCCGCCAGGATGATGTTGGGGGGCGTGCCGATCAGCGTACCCAGGCCACCGATGGTGCCGCCGTAGCCCACGCCGAAGATCAAGGCCTTGCTGAACTTGTCGATCTCGGCGCCGTGGTCGCCCTCGGTCTTGGCCAGTTCCTGGGTGACCTGGTAGACGATGGCGGTGCCGATCGGCAACATCATCATCACCGCCGCGGTATTGGAGACCCACATGGAGAGAAAGCCCGTGGCGGCCATGAAGCCGAACACGATGCTGTTGATGCTGGTACCGAGGATGGAAATGATGGTCAGCGCGATACGCTTGTGCAGGTCCCACTTCTCCATCGCCAGGGCGATCATGAAGCCGCCCAGAAAGAGAAACACGATGGGGTTGCCGTAGGCGGCGGTGACCGCACTACCCTCGAGCGCCCCGGTGATGGGCAAGAGCACGATGGGCAGAAGCGACGTAACCGGAATGGGAATGGCCTCGGTCACCCACCAGACGGCGACCCACAGCGTGGTGGCCAGCACCATGCGGCCTTCGAAGCTCAGGTCCGCCGGGTGAAAGAACAGTACCGTCAGGGCGAACAGCAGCGGCCCGAGCACCAGACCGATCATTTGCGCCCTGTTGTAGGCCGGCGGGCGCGGCGTATCGCCTTGCGGGTCTCCAGGCGCGCCAGAGCCGCCCTTGGCCATGCCGGGCGCCGAAGGCGTGGGCAGCGCGCAGAGCAACAGGTTCTTGGCCTGGTAGTGATAGTGCCAGAGTTGGCCCCAGAGCGATTGTGTGGCAGTTCCGAGCATAATGCAGTACCGCTTGCAGTCGTGTGAACAGAAAGGCGCTTCGCCGCAGCGGGCCTTGTGAGATCGCTAAAACAGCGTTGCAGATTTTAGTGGGCCCTTTATTCACTGCAAGGCGGTATTAGTCCAGTGAATTGGCTCGTTTTGCGACCAAAGTCTAACAACTTTAGTTTTATGTAGTGGCGTTCACGTGCGGGTGACGGTCTGCAAAGCGGTAAAAAACGCCCGCTCCTGCTTTAAATATGCTTAGCAAGCTTAACGCAGGCCCTTGTCTCAGCAGCAATATGGCGCTTTGATGACCCACCGATTAACTTTTTGTACAACTTTCATGAACCACAAAAGCGGGACGCAGTCTATACTTCAACCAACACCTCGCAAATGCCTGTATAAGCATGAGGTGGCGGTGAAGGACACGTTCGAGGGGGTCATTCAACATACCGACGCTCAAGGAGTTAAGATGATACGCCAACATCTTTTCAATGGGGCACAGCCTGGAAGCCAGGAGCATCTCGAAAAATACTTGAACGAACAAAAGCTTAGACGCGAGAAAGAGGCCCACCCGGAATTACTCTGGTTGACGGCCGCCTCGTTCTCCGCAGGCTGTCTGGCCACGCTCGCCTTCGTCATACCCCTTTGACGCGCAGCGTACAGAGATAAGACCCCGCCTCTCGCAGCGGGGTTTTTTTATGCCCGCGTTTTTTATCCTCGATCAAGAAATTGGGCATTGCTTCCGCTTCAAAGGTGTATTAGTGTGAGAAGTACAAGACGCGTACAAGTAAATACTTCGAATTGAGTATCAAGCATTCACAAGGAGTGGTGGCATGCAAACGATCAAACTGGAAAATATCTCTGAAGCGGGCCTGCAGCTGGCGATCAACGAACTGCGTGAGGAAATGTTCGATACCCCCGAATGCGACTTCACCATTGCCAAGATGCTGAGTCACTGCGGGCATTTCGACACCGCCGAGCGCCATCTGGACGAGATGCTGCTCAAGTGGGGCTCCTCTCCCGATGTCATCGAACTGACCGACAAGGGTTACGCCATGGTGGACGCCATGCAGGCAACCGCGAAGGCGCAGCAAGGAGTGATGTCATCGCAGCCAGCTGCCGGTGTCGCCTCGCTGAACGAGACTCGCGACATGGCTGTCGCCTGATCGACCCGATGTGCTCCCGGCGCATCATGTGAACAAAACGGCTTGCTTTCTCATGAAAGCAAGCCGTTTTGCATGCTGGCCCCTTTTCACTCTCATCATGGCTGCCCCTTCGCTCGCGAGCCAGGCGCCGCCAAGCAGTCAACTTTTTCGACGCCTGCCCCCATCCAGCGCCCTCAACTGCTAGAATGCCCCCCTTTCTCGCGGGCGCGGGGCCATTCCCGCGTCGTCTCGTATGACTGACCAAGAGCTCTGCAATGATCGCGACTGCCCAAGCAGCGTTTCGCCCTCTTCTTCGACTGGGCCTCATCTCTCAAATCATTATCGGTATCGTGGTCGGGGCACTGCTGGCGCTGTTCGCGCCTGGCGCCGCCCTGAAGCTTGCGCTGCTGGGGCAGCTGTTCATCGCGGCACTCCAGGCCGTGGCGCCGATTCTGGTCTTCGTGCTGGTGATGGCGGCGATCGCCGCCCATCGCCAGGGTCGCCCCACCCAGATCCGCTCGGTGCTGGGGCTCTACGTTGCCGGCACGCTGATCGCCGCGCTGATCGCCGTGGCCGCGAGCTTTCTGATGCCCACCGAGATCGCCCTCGATGCGCCCCAGGCGGACGGCAACCCGCCCGGCGACATCCTGAGCGTGCTGCGCGATTTGCTGCTCAACGCCGTGGCCAATCCGGTCAGCGCCTTGATGAACGCCAACTTCATCGCCATCCTGGTCTGGGCGGTGGGACTCGGCCTTGCACTTCGCTCATCGAGCGATACCACGCGCGCAGCGCTTTCTGATCTGGCGTCGGCGGTCACCCGGCTGGTGACACTGGTGATTCGCCTGGCGCCCTTGGGCATCCTCGGCCTGGTGGCGGGCACGCTCGCGCAGTCCGGCTTCTCGGCACTGGTCAACTACGCGCAGCTTCTGGGCATCATCGTGGGCTGCATGGTGGTGGTAGCGCTGGTCACCAACCCGCTGCTGGTCTACTTCGTGACCCGCCAGAACCCCTACCCGCTGGTCTGGACCTGCCTTCGCGGCAGTGCCATCACCGCCTTTTTCACTCGCAGCTCCGCCGCCAACATCCCGGTCAACCTGGAGCTTTGCCGCAAACTCGAGCTCGACGCCGACACCTACTCGATCTCGATTCCGCTGGGCGCGACCATCAACATGTGCGGCGCGGCGATCACCATCACCGTGATCACCCTGGCGACCACCCATACGCTGGGCATTCCGGTCGATTTCCCCACGGCGCTTCTGCTGTGCGTCGTCTCGGCGCTGGCCGCCTGCGGGGTTTCCGGCGTGGCCGGCGGCTCGCTGATGCTGATTCCCATGGCGGCGAGCCTGTTCGGCATCCCCACCGAGGTCGCCATGCAGGCGGTCGCCATCGGCTTCGTCATCAGCGTGGTCCAGGACGCCACCGAAACCGCGCTCAACTCCTCGACGGACGTCCTGTTCACCGCCGCCGCCTGCCGGGCGAAGCAGGCGGCCATCACCCCCTGAACGTTCTCATCCCTCACGTTTGAAGGCCAGGGCAACCCCTGGCCTTCTGCGTTCAATGCCCCACTTTCACGCAAATCCTTGAAGCCCGTGAAAGACCGCGCTTTCCCTTACTTTGATCAAGAACAAATCAAAATAATAATTTACAAAATTCTACCCACCGCACAGCGCTCGGCATCTATCAGTTAAGTTGCCATTCGGTAAAAACAACCACTACTTCGACCGGATCGATGGCCGCTGGTCAGCCGTGCGGGACAGGGCGTGATCAGGGTATGGGACAGGTCTGGTCTTCGGTCAACGGAGAACGGCATGAGCACTCGACTGATCAAGCGCGCCCACCTCGGCGCTCCGCTCTACGCGTGTTGGTTTTTCCTGCCAGGACTGGTGCAGGCACAAACGGTCACCGGCACCATCGATGCCACCATGACCCTGGTGGACAGCTGCGTCGTGAATGGCCAAACCGGTACCACCGGGGTGGATTTCGGTGATATCGATTTCGGCTCCACCCCGGCCGTGTTCGAGGAGGAAGATTCGACGGTGGCCGGTGGCGGTACCAACGGCATCGAGGTCGTCTGCTCTCCCGGCGTCGAGCCGACCTTCGAACTCACCAGCGGACTCAACGATGGCGCTGCCTCCGAAGGCGTGCACGCCATGAGCAATGGCGCCGGTGATTTCATCGGCTACTCCCTGTATCGCAACGATGCGCGCACCGACCTGATCAGTGCAGGCGAAACCGTGGCACTGGGGGCCTTCGACGGCTCGCCTCAGGTCATCGAGCTCTACGGGCGCGCTTTCGGCGACGACGGCGCGCTTCCCGCCGGGACCTACACCGATACGCTGAGCGTCGAGCTGACGTTCTGAGCCATGCGCGATCATCGTCATGGGGCTTGTTGGCGCGGCGCGCTGGCCGGGTGGCTGGGTCTTCTACTCAGTGAAGGGGCCGGCGCCCAGACGCTGCCGAGCGCCACGTTCCAGGTCGCGGCCACAGTGAGCCAGGGGTGTCTGGTCAACCATCGGCTGCCGAGTCAGGGGGCAGCCGTAGGGCGCATCGGCCGGCTCGATTTCGGTATCGACTCGGCGCTTTCCCAGGCGACCCGCGAAACCACGCTGGTTCGCGCTGGCGATGTCACGCTGAGCTGCACGCCGGGCATCGCGCTCTCGCTGCGCGTCGGGGCAGGCCAGCACGCCCTGGACGGTAGCCGCAGACTGCGCCACCAGGGCCAAGCGAGGTTTCTTGCCTATCGCCTGTACCGCGACGCCTCGTTCCAGACGCCGATCGGAATCGATCAGGACGTTGCCGTGAATACCGGCAGTGGCGCCGACAACGTGCAGTTTCCGATCCGTGCCCGGCTGACGCTTCCCGGCTCGCTGCCCGCCGGTGACTACACCGACGAACTCACCCTGACGCTGACCTGGTGATCTCGAGCGTTCATCGAACACGCCTATCGCCACTGATATCAAGGAAGACGACATGGACATCGCCAACGCTCGCCACTCCCGTACTGCCAACGGCCACCCCACGCTCGGCACGTGGCTGGCCAGGTATCTGGCGCTTTTCCTCTGGCTCTTGGCGCCGGCGAGCCAGGCCAACTCGTTGCTGATCTGGCCGCTGTACCCCGAGATCCCGCACGATGAAAGTGCCACGGCGCTGTGGCTCGAGAATCAAGGCGATGCGGCACTCGTCATGCAGCTGCGCATCTTTGCCTGGGAGCAGCGCGGCGGTGAGGAGCAGTTTCTGCCTCAGCAGGCGATCGTCGGCAGTCCGCCGATGATCCAGATCGCGCCCGGTGAGCGCCAGATGGTCCGACTCATCCGTCAGGACGCGGTGTCGCCGGCGCGTGAAAACGCCTTTCGCGTCATCATCGACGAGATTCCCGGTGCCGCCATCGCCGGCGCCGTGGAAGGCGCCAATGCCGGGGTACGTTTTCAAATGCGCTATTCGCTGCCGCTGTTCGTCTACGGCCAGGGGGCCGCGCCGCTCGACCCCGTGGCGCTGGCGAGCTCGCCCCACTACCCAGGGCTTGGCTGGCACACCTACACCGACGGCGGGCGTCGCATGCTCGAGATCACCAATCGGGGCGATCATCACGTGCGCCTCAATCGGGTAGCGTTCGCCTCCGCTTCGCGCCCGGTGGCCGAAGGGCTGCTGGGTTACGTGCTGGCCGGCAGCACCCGCCGCTGGCCGCTGGACCCCGGCGCAGACGCACCGAGCGAGCTCAGCGCGCAGGTCGGTAGCCGCGAGTACGTCATTGCCCCCCATTAGAGCGAAGCGGCATGGATTCGACAGCGCCTCCCGTCGTCTGGCCCGTACATGGGCTCATCACGCTGATGCTGTGGCTGAGCGCTCTGGCACTGGTCGCTGCGCCGGCCTGGGCGCAGCGCATACCGCCCCCCGTCGCGCATGGCGATGATGCCTGGCTGGTCTACCATCTGGAGCTGGTGATCAACCAGCACCCGACCGGTCAGGTCGTGCCGGTCTGGCGGCAAGGCGACGATTTCCGGCTCAAGACCCGGACCCTGATCGAGCAGGGCTTTCCGGTCACCTCCCGCGAGGAGCGCGTAAGCCTTGGCGAGATCGACCAGCTGAGCGCTACCTACGACGGCCCTGCCCAGCGCCTGCATCTTCAGGTGCCCGGCGCCTGGCTTGCGCATCAGGCGCTCGAACATCGGCGCCAGAGCGAGTTCATTGCGGCGCAGACCAGCCAGGGGGCGCTTTTCAACTACAGCGCCTACGCCTTCGATGGCGAGCACGCCCGGGGCGCCAGCCTCCAGCACGAGCTGCGCCTGTTCGGCGAGCGCGGCACTTTCTACACCTCCGGACTCTACCGCGAGGCGCTGACCGGCCCAAGGGATGACTCGGGCTATCGCCGCTTCGATACCCACTGGCAGTACACCGACCAGCAAAACCTCGCCACCTACGAACTCGGCGATACCTTGACGCGCCCCACGGGCTGGTCGAACGCGGTACGCCTGGGCGGCGCATCGGTCTCGCGGGACTTTCGCCTGCGCCCGGATCTGATCACCTACCCCTTGCCGGCGTTTTCCGGCGAAGCCGCCCTGCCCTCGACACTGGACGTGTTCATCAACGATAGCCGGCGTGAAACGCTCGAACTCGCGCCCGGCCCCTACACTGTGACCAACCTGCCGCTGGTGACCGGGGCCGGCGAGGCGCTGCTGGTCACCACCGACGCCCAGGGCCGCCGCGTGGCCAATACGCTGCCCTTCTACGTCGTCAACGACCTGCTCGCGCCCGGGCTTTCGAGCTACAGTGCAAGCCTTGGCGCGCTGCGCCGCCGCTACGGCCAGGCGGATTTCGACTACGGCCCGCTGGCGCTGGCGGGCGCCTACCGGCGCGGCGTGACCGATGCCTTTACCCTCGAGCTTCAGGGCGAGGGTACCCGCGAGCTTGCAACGCTGGGCGCCGGCGGTGTCTTTCGGCTCTGGCATCTGGGTTCGCTGGAGGCCGCCTATCGCCAGAGCCATTTCGAGAGCGACCAGGGCCAGGCGATCAGCACCGGCTATCGCTATCAGGGGCAGCGCTTCAACCTGGGGCTTCGACACACCCGCGAAGACGACGCCTTCGAGGACTTGAGCACCCTGCAGGCCACGCGCCTTCGCCGCGGGCGCGACGTCACCCAGCTCACTGCCGGTGCCTCGCTCGGAGGTGTCGGCACGCTCGCGGCGGGCTACTTCGCGATCGACCAAGGCGAGGATCAGCGCACGCGGCTCGTGAACCTGACCTACAGCCGCGCGCTGCTTGGCCGCCTGAACCTGACGCTTTC
>NZ_JAMZBD010000090.1:0-8834 GCF_024158685.1 Halomonas sp. 707D4
TTCATGGACGTTGGCGAAGGCCTCGCGATGCTCCGCCTCGCGCCAGCCAAGCGTCAGAAGGCACGCCTGGCCGGCAAGCGCCAGCCGGTCCACCTCGTCGAAAGGCACGTTGGCAAGCTCGGAGTGAAGCGCCAGGCGTTTGCTGGTCAGGAAGTGCCAGGCACGCTCGCCCAGTCGCTCGGTTTCAACCGGCGTCAGCGCGGCCAGAATCGGCGTGCGTCGGCACGCCTGTTGCCAGGCTCTAGAAGGGGGCGAGGAGGGCGTGCGGGTCAACCAGCGTTTGAACATGGGCGTCTTTCATGGCATCGAATCTGCGTATAGTGGCGCAATCGCCAAGCGTTCATCAACTCGATGCGGGTACACGCCGGAGAGAGCCCGCCATGTGGCCACGCGCTGCGTGCCGAGCCTGCCAGGAACGAGACGCTCAAGGCTTGCGGGCGCCGCGGGTGCTGGCGTAGCGCTTGAGCCCCCACAGCAGTACCAGGGCAACGGCCACGCCGGCCAGGGCCCATATCATTTCCTGGTGATCGCCGGCGGTGAACAGCGCGCCGAGTTGGCTGCCCAGGAAGATGACCGAAACCAGCCACGGCACGATACCGATGATCGACCCCAGCATGTAGTCGCGAAAGCGCAGGTGAAAGGCGCCGGCGAGCATGTTGGTCACGATGAACGGCGCGATCGGCAGCAGGTTGAACACGATCATGGTGCGTACGCCGCGCTTGGAGAGATAGCCCGACAGCCCGCGGAGGTGGCGACCACCGTAGCGCATCAGCGCCTCGCGCCCGAGCCAGTGGCCCACCCAGTAGGAGAGCACCGAAAAGCTCAGCGTGCCCAGCAGGGCGTAGCCAAAGCCCCAGGTGGTGCCGAACAGCACGGCCGTCGCCACCACCAGGACCGTCAGGGGAAACATCAGTAGAAGCAGCGCGTTGTAGAGCAGGATCACTGCGGCGAACATCCAGGGCTCACGCTGCCACTGACCGAGATAGGCAATGGCCGTGTTGAGACGCTGCGTCGACATCCAGTCCGATTGCTCCAGCCAGTGCCATCCGACCCCGAGCGCAACGAGAAGCAGTAACAGGGCAAAGCCCTTTACGAGCGTGCGTGACATTCCCTTTCACCACCGACCGTCGAAAAAGAGCGCCAGCATACGCCAGCCGATCGGTGGGTTGAAGAGCCAGGCGAACCTAGCGTGCCTGGACCACCTCCCAGGCCGGCTCGCCATCGCGGGTAGTGACTCCCGCCAACATGGCCTCCACCCGGGCTGGATGCTCTTCGATCCACTGGCGAGCGACCTCCTCGGCACTACGTTCGTTTTGCCCGAACTCCTGGATCATCCAGCTCTGCTCGTCGGCACTGAAGGTGAACTGCGAAAAGAAGGTGGCGACGTTCGGGTGCGCCGTTGCAAACTCGCTGCGCAAAAGCGTCAGCACCTCGCTTTCACCGTTGTTCTCGCCGAACAGGTCATGCGGGTCGTCCAGGTAGCGCATGGGAAACTCGAGGTTCATCCAGTGCGGCGTCCAGCCGACCCACACCACCGGCTCCTCGCGAGAGATCGCATCGCGGGCGGCGGAAAGCATGCCGATTTCGCTGGTGTCAACGATACGCCAGTCGCCGAGTTCCCAGACATTGGCATCGATCGCTTCCTGAAGGATCTCGCTGGCCGCCGAGCCCGCGCCGAAGCCGAGTATCTGGCCGCCGAAGGCGTCGCGATGCTCGGCCAGGTCGGCGAAGCTTTGCACGCCGCTTTCGAACGTGTACTCGGGTACTGCCAGGGTCATGCGCGCGCCATCCACGTTGTTGGCCACGTCCGTGAGTACGTCGGCCTCCTTGAGCGGCTGGAACATCTCGCGCTGGGCAGGCAGCCAGGCGCCCAGAAAGACATCGATATCGCCGCTCTCGATGCCCTGGTAGATCACCTGGAGTCCGATGTCGCGAGCCCGGGTCGAATACCCGAGATCGCCAAGAAGCTGCTCGGCGATCTCGGTCTTCACCGTGATGCCGGGCCAGGCGGGAACGCCGAAATCGATGGTATCGTCGGCGAGAGCGCTCGAGTACAGCGCGGGGCCGGCCAAGGCCGCGAGCGTGGCGAGTGTGGCCGGGTGGCGGAAAAATCGCATCAAGTCTACTCTCCTGCAGGCAAATGCGTGGGCGTCGTGAACGGACTTCGATCAGGACACGTTCATCGAAGAATCGGGGGCAAGTACACTTAGGGTAGGCGCTCAAGCGATTGGGGTCGAGGCAGGAACCATCGAGATCGCCTGCCGACAAAAATGATCAATTTTCTTGCCATTCTGGTGCAACCGTGAAAAATGGCTCGGCTTATTCGATATAAAAAGGTGCATATTCATGGATTTTTCCCTTCCATCGCTGCTTACCGCGGTCGTCGATCGCGGTAACGGCCTTTTATGGGGCAGCGTGCTGATCTATCTGCTGATCGGCGCCGGACTCTACTTCACCGTGATGACCGGCGCCGTCCAGCTGCGCTATTTCGGCCACATGTTCAAGCTGCTCAAGGGCTCGCGCAGTGCCAACGGCGGCATCTCGTCGTTCCAGGCGCTCTCCACGAGCCTCGCCGCCCGGGTAGGCACCGGCAACCTCGCCGGGGTGGCGCTGGCCATCTACTACGGCGGCCCCGGGGCGATCTTCTGGATGTGGATAACCGCCATGGTGGGCATGGCGACGAGTTTCATTGAATCGACCCTGGCCCAGGCCTACAAGACCGATCACGGCGACAACACCTTTCGCGGCGGCCCGGCGCGCTACATCGAGCGTGGCCTCGGCCTTCGCTGGATGGCGGTGCTGTTCTCGATCTGCCTGATCATCGCCTTCGGCCTGGCCTTCAACAGCGTTCAGGCCAACTCCATCGCCCAGGCCATGGAGCAGGCGTTCAGCGTGCCCACCTGGATGATGGGCGTGGTATTGATGGTGATCGTCGCGCCGATCATCTTCGGCGGGCTCAAGTCCATCGCCAAGGTGGCGGAGCTGGTCGTGCCGCTGATGGCGCTTTTGTACCTGATCCTGGCGCTGGTGGTGGTGGCCCTGAACGCGACGGAACTGCCCGCAGCGTTCATGACCATCATCAAGAGCGCTTTCGGGGTCGAGCAGGCCGCGGGCGGCGTGGCCGGCTACGCCATTTCCCAGGCGATCATGAACGGTATCCAGCGCGGCCTGTTCTCCAACGAGGCGGGCATGGGCTCAGCGCCGAACGCCGCCGCCACCGCCAGCACCCGTCCGGACCATCCGGCGGCCCAGGGCTTCATCCAGATGCTCGGGGTGTTCCTGGATACGCTGGTGATCTGCACCGCGACGGCGGCGATCATCATCATGTCCGGCCCGGAGATTCTCGCCGGCGAGGAGACCAACGGCATCCAGCTGACCCAGCTGGCGCTGTCGACCCATGTCGGCGACTGGGGCGCCATGTTCGTCGCCGTGGGCATCTTCCTGTTCGCCTTCACCTCGGTGATCGCCAACTACTCCTACGGCGAGTCGAACATCGAATACCTGGCCGGGCGCCGCGCGCCGGTGGCGATTCTGCTTTACCGCCTGGCGGTACTGGGCATGATCATGGTCGGGTCGGTAGCGAGCCTGGGCGCGATCTGGAATTTCGCCGATCTCTCCATGGGCGCCATGGCGATCATCAACCTGGTCGCGATCCTGATGCTCTCGCCGATCGCGTTCGCGCTGTTCCGCGACTACGAGAAGCAGCTCAAGGCGGGTGTCGAGCCGGTCTTCCGCCCGAGCCAGTTCCCGAAGCTGGCCCACAAGGTGGATACCAAGGCCTGGCCGGACCGCGACTGATTCGGTCCTGCACGTGTCATCGCCCCGCCAAAATGAGCGGGGCTTTTTTTTATGGTGAAGGATTCGTTTTTATCGAATTCAAGACCGGATAATTTGCGCTTTCGGTTGAATGAAATCGACGTAAAATGGCCATCAAATTTACCTGCCACCAAGGTTTACCTAACATTAAGGTTTACCTACCAACAAGGAGTCATGCCATGACCATTCGCGCCCTGCTCGTTACCTCTTCCATCCTCGGCGATAACGGCCAGTCCAACGTCCTGGCCAACCGCTTCAAGGCCCAAGCCGCAGCGCGTGGCGATGTGGACGTGAGCCTGCGCAACGTAGTGGCCGATGCGCTGCCGCATCTCGACATCGCGGAACTGGGCGCCTGGCAGACCCCGGCCGCCGAGCGCAGCGCCGAGCAGGCGCGCCTGGCCGGCTATTCCGATGAACTCCTGGCGGAGCTTCGTGCGCATGACGTCATCGTCATCGCGGTACCGATGTACAACCTGGGCGTGCCCTCGCAGCTCAAGGCGTGGTTCGACCGCGTGCTGCGCGCCGGCGAAACCTTCCGCTACACCGAGAACGGCCCGGTGGGGCTGGTCGAGGGCAAGCGCGCGATCGTCCTGGCGGCGCGCGGCGGCCAGTACGCCGGCAGCGAGCTCGACAGCCAGACGCCGCACCTGAAAAGCATGCTAGGCTTGATGGGCATCACCGACGTCGACGTGGTGTTCGCCGAAGGGCTCAACATGGGCGATGCGCTGCGTGATGGCGCCCTGAAGGAAGCTTTCCAGGCTATCGACCAGCACGTCGCCGCCCTTTAACGATGTGACACCGGCAGGGAGACTGGCGCATGCGCTCGGCGCTTCTGGAACAGATCTACACCATCGTGGCACAGATTCCCGAAGGGCGAGTGACGACCTACGGGCGCATCGCCAAAATGACCGAGGGCGCCACGGCGCGCTCGGTGGGCTCCGCCATGCGCCACCTCCCCGAGGGGCACGAGCTTCCTTGGCACCGGGTGATCTCCGCAAGTCTCGCGCTTGCCGATCACCAGGGGGCCGCCCGCCAGCACGAAAAGCTGCGCGCCGAAGGCGTGGCCTTCGATGCCAAGGGCCGTGTACCGGACCATCTGGTGTGGCCGTAGGTGGGGAGTAGTGAGTCCTGGAACGTAAAAAAATGCCGCCCAGCCGGGCGGCATTTTTTCATTCACGATTCACGCTAAAACGCTCAATCGTCCAGCTTGCCACCGGATTTCCACGACCAGTCGCGCCAGCGCAGGTCGAATAGGTCCTTGCGCCGGTCCTTGAGGTTGGTCACCGAGCCTTCGGCACGCACCACGGTCAGCCGCGTCAAATCCAGGTCCGAGAAGAAGATCATCTCGGTGTTGGGGGTGGTTTCCGCCAGCACCGCGTCGTGGGGGAAGGCGAAGTCCGAAGGCGTGAACACCGCCGACTGGGCGTACTGGATGTCCAGGTTCTCGATCGAGGGCAGGTTGCCGACGCTTCCGCACAGCACCACGTAGCACTCGTTCTCGATGGCCCGCGCCTGGCCGCAGTGGCGCACCCGCAGGTAGCCGTTCTTGGTGTCGGTCCAGAACGGCACGAACAGGATGTCCATGTCCTGGTCGGCGAGCAGCCGGCCAAGCTCCGGGAACTCGACGTCGTAGCAGATCAAAATACCCACGCGCCCGGCGTCGGTGTCGAACACCTGCAGGTCGTCGCCGCCTTCGATCACCCAGTCGCGGCGCTCCTGCGGGGTGATGTGGAGCTTCGCCTGGCGGTCGATCTCGCCGTCACGATGGAACAGGTAGGCGATGTTGTAGAGCTTGCCATCCTCGCCTTCCTCGATCATCGAGCCGCCGACGATGTTGATGTTGTAGGAGACCGCCATGCGCGAGAGTTCGCTCTTGAAGCGCTCGGTGAAGCCGGCCAGAAAGCGGATCGCGGCCATCTGGTCCTGCTGGGCGGCGCGGTCCTGCAGGCCCATCAGGGGCGTGGTGAAAAGCTCCGGGAAGACGGCGAAGTCGCTCTGGTAGTCCGAGAGCGCATCGACGAAGTACTCGATCTGCTTGAGCGCGGCCTCGACCGAGGCGAACTCGCGCATCTGCCACTGTACCGCGCCCACGCGTACCTGGGTGGGGCGGGTGTCGAGCACGCTTTCCGCGGGCTCGAAGAGGATGTTGTTCCACTCGAGAAGCGTGGCGTAGCCGCGGGACTGCTCGTCTTCCGGCAGGTACTTGCGCAGCAGGCGCTTGACCTGGAAGTCGTTGGCGAGCTGGAACGACAGGATCGGGTCGTAGATTTCCTTGCGTGACACCTTGTCGATGTACTGGGCCGGGCTCAGTTCGTCGGCGTGCTGGTGATACTCGGGGATGCGCCCGCCGGCGAGGATCGCGCGCAGGTTGTGCGAACGGCACAGCTCCTTGCGCGCCTCGTACAGGCGCCGGCCGAGCCGGTAGCCGCGATAGTCCGGGTGGATGAGCACGTCGAGCCCGTACATGGCGTCGCCGTTCTCGTCGTTCAGGATGACTTCCCGGTGGCCGATCAGGTCGTCGTAGCGATGGGGGTTGGAGAACTCGTCGTAATCCACCTGCACGGTGAGCGCCACGCCCACCAGCACGCCATCGTCCTCGATGGCGATCTGCCCATCGGGGAAGGCCTGGATCAGCTTGTCGATGGTGTGCTTGGGCCAGGCGCCACCGATATCGTGATAGACCGCGTCCATCAGCGTTTTCAACTGGTCGTAGTCGTCACTCGTCAGGTTGCGAAGATTGAGGTGCAGCTCTTCCAGGGACATAGTTTTGGGTACCCACCATATAAGAACGTGAAACTAGTGTATCACTGCTGCGTGCTGCGGGTTTCGCGGCTCGACACGGTTACGAGCGGGCGCGTGAGCGTCTGGGCCATGACCACCCCGGCCAGGATCAAGGCACCGCCGAACAGATGGAAGGCGGCGATGCGCTCGCCCAGAAACGCCATGGCGATCAGCGCACTGAAAAGCGGCATCAGGTTGATGAAGATACTCGCCTGGTTGGCGCCGATCTGGCGCACCGCGCGCATCCACAAGAACGTGGTGATGACCGAGGCGGGAATGCCGGCATACAGGATCAGCCAAACGTTCTGGCCGTCGAGGGGCGTCATCGGCCCCATGAGATAGGGCGGCAGCAGAAACAGCACCGCAAAGCACACCTGGGCATAGAGCATCACCCAGGGGGGAAGGTTCAACTGCCAGCGCTTGAGCATCACCCCGTAGAGCGCGTAGCAGATCGCCGCGATCACCATCAGAGCGTCGCCGAAGGCGACCTGGAGCTTCAACAGCGACAGCGGGTTGCCCTGGCCGAGCAGCACGCTCACACCGATGAACGCCAAAAGCCCGCCGGCCACGCCGCCCAGGGTGGGCGGCTCGCGCAGGATCAGCGCGCTCAGAAGCACCGTGAGAAGCGGCACCATGGCGGCGAGAATGCCCATGTTGGTGGCGGTGGTGGTTTCGGCGGCGATATAGCCAAGCCCCTGCCAGAGCCCCATGCCGAGAAGCCCGAGCACGGCGAATTTCGGCCAGTGGCGCTTGATCTCCGGCAGGTGCTTGAGCGTGGCCGGTAGCACGAAGGGCGTCATGACCAGAAGCGCCAGCAGCCAGCGTAGAAAGGCGATGCTGCTGGGGGCGATGGCGCCCACGGTTAGCTGGTTGATGGTCATGTTGCCGGACCAGATGATCACTGTGGCCAGCGGCGGCAGGAAATAAATCAAAGGCATAGCGGGTTCCCCGATAGTAAGCCGGTTAATGTGACGCGCTTTGTGGCGTTCGGCAAGGGGCGCTCGACGAAAGGGCGAGGGCAAAGCGCTGTACGCCGCGCGGGCGATGTCATACGCTTGTTTGAATACTCTGATCGAACAAGACGCGAGACACCGTGATGACCCAGCCGCCCGCCTATCCGCACCTTTTTCGTCCAATCACGCTTGGCCATGTCACCCTGCCCAATCGGGTGCTCATGGGGTCGATGCACACCAATCTGGAAGAGGCGCCGAACGGCTTCGAGCGTCTGGCCGCCTTCTACGCCGAGCGGGCGCGGGCAGGTGTAAGCCTGATCGTCACCGGCGGTATCGCCCCCAACGCTGAGGGCGCGGTGTTCGAGGGCGCCAATGCCCTGACCGACGAGTCGCAGCTTCCCGAGCACCGCCAGGTGGTGGAGGCGGTGCACGCCGAGGGCGGGCATCTGTGCCTGCAGATCCTTCACGCCGGGCGCTACGCCTACTCGCCGAATCTCGTTGCTCCCTCGGCGCTGCAGGCGCCGATCAACCCGTTCACGCCGCGGGCGCTTGAGACGCACGAGGTGGAGGGTCAGATCGAGGATTACGTGCGCTGCGCAAGGCTTGCCCAGGAGGCGGGCTACGACGGCGTCGAGGTGATGGGCTCCGAAGGCTACCTGATCAATCAGTTCCTCTGCCGGCGGACCAACCAGCGTGACGACGAGTGGGGCGGCGACTTCACCGCGCGCGCGCGCTTTGCGGTGGAGATCGTACGCCGCATCCGCCAGGCGGTGGGGGAGCGCTTTCTGATCATCTTCCGGCTTTCCATGATCGATCTGGTCGAGGAGGGCAGCAGCTGGGAGGAGGTGGTCGCGCTGGCGGGCATGATCGAGGCGGCCGGTGCCGACGTCATCAACACCGGCATCGGCTGGCACGAGGCGCGCGTACCCACCATCGTCACCAGCGTGCCGCGAGCGGCCTTCACCGAGGTGACCCGGCGCCTGCGCGAGCACGTCTCGATTCCCCTGATCACCACCAACCGCATCAACATGCCGGCGGTGGCCGAGCGGGTGCTGGCCGAGGGCCACGCGGATATGGTGTCGATGGCGCGGCCGTTTCTCGCCGACCCGGCCTGGGTGCAAAAGGCGCAAGCGGGGCAGAGCGACGAGATCAACACCTGCATCGCCTGCAACCAGGCGTGTCTCGATCACACCTTCGCCGGCAAGCTGACGTCGTGTCTGGTCAACCCGCGCGCCTGTCACGAGACCGAGTTCGAGCTGGCTCCGACCGCCGCGCCCCGACAGG
>NZ_JAMZBD010000091.1:0-8796 GCF_024158685.1 Halomonas sp. 707D4
GTTTGGGGTCGTGCAGCGTATCGGAGATGTCGCTCATGGGCGCTCCTGCGAAACGGGGCGCCCGAAGGCGCCCCGTGGTGTCGTATGTGCGATCAGGCAACGGGGTCGTCACGCTTGGTGGATGTCTTTGCGTCAGGGCGCGGCCGCTCGCGTTTGATGGTGTCATCGTACCAGAGCGGGTGGTGGTGCTTGGCCCAGGCGTGGGTGACGAAGCCGCGAATCATCGCGCCAAACGAGCCCTTGATCCAGATCGCCGCGTAGATGTGGATCACGATGGTGACGATCGCCCCGAAGGACGCCAGCGCGTGCAGAAGGCTTGCGATACGCACCACCGTGACCGGGAAGTAGCCGGCGAACCAGGGGCGCCACATCAACACGCCGGTGATCAAGAGCGTCGGCACGCAGAGCACCAACAGCCAGAACACCAGCTTCTGGCCCGGGTTGTACTTGCCGATCGGCGGCACCTGCTCGTCGCGGTTGGCGAGCACGTCCTTGATCTGTTTCATCCAGCGCACGTCGTTTCTGATCGGCAGGTTGCTGCCTGCGTGGCTCACCGCCATCAGCGCGAAGAGCAGAAAGAACACCACGCCGATGAACGGATGCAGGATGCGCGCCCACACCGGCCCCCCCAGGGTGTGAGAGAGAAAGAAGAACGCCGGGTGGAAGAAGGCCAGCCCCGAAAGCGCCAGCAGGATGAAGCTCAGCGCCATCGTCCAGTGGTTGATGCGGGTCGAGGTCGGGTAGCGCAGCATCATGCGCTGGCCCAGCCGGTTACGCTTTTCGTCATCGCGGTTCATGGTCGCTTCTCCTGCCGGGCTCGTGAGGCTCGGTTTCCGGCGCGCTGAGCGTGTGCTCACGCAGGTAGGCGTCTTCACCTTCCGGGCCGAACACCTCTTCGTCGAGCGGCTCGTCCTTCGGCCCCTTGGTGAGGTAGTGCATGAAGCCGGCGAACGCCGTGATGCCGATGATCGCGCTCATGATCGGCTTGGCCGGCCCCTTCCAGGCGCTGACGAAGGGCGAGATGCTCGGGTTTTCCGGAAGCCCCGCGTAGAGGTCCGGCTTGTCGGCGTGATGAAGCACGTACATCACGTGGGTGCCGCCGACTCCTGCGGGATCGTAGAGGCCGGCCTCGGCGAAGCCGCGCCCCTTGAGTTCCGTCACGCGCTGTTCGGCCCGGGTGATCATGTCCGCCTTGGAGCCGAACTCGATGCAGCCGGTCGGGCAGGTCTTGACGCAGGCGGGCTCGAGCCCCACCGAGACCCGATCCGAGCAGAGCGTGCACTTGTAGGACTTGCTGTCGCGCTCGGAGATCCGCGGGATGTCGAAGGGGCAGCCGGTCACGCAGTAGCCGCAGCCGATGCACTTGTCCGAGTCGAAATCGACGATGCCGTTGGCGTACTGCACGATCGCCCCCGGCGCCGGGCAGGCGGTGAGACAGCCCGGGTCGGCGCAGTGCATGCAGCCATCCTTGCGGATCAGCCACTCCAGATCGCCCTGCTCGTTCTCGTGCTCGGTGAAGCGCATCACCGTCCAGGAGTTCTCGGTGAGATCCGTCGGGTTGTTGTAGGTGCCGCCGTTGATGCCGACCTCGTCGCGCACGTCGTTCCACTCCATGCAGGCGACCTGGCAGGCCTTGCAGCCGATGCAGCGGCTGACGTCGATCAGCTTGGCCACCGGCTCGACCTCGTGACGCCCCTGGGGAGGCGTCGTGGTCGTGGCGGAACGGCGCAGGATATTTTGCGGGTTGCTCATGTCCTGCCTCCTGAGGTGTCCTTCTCGACGTTGACCAGAAAGGACTTGAATTCCGGCGTCTGGGTGTTGGCATCGCCCACGAAGGGCGTGAGGGTGTTGGCCAGAAAGCCCTTGCGCGCCAGGCCCAGAAAGCCCCAGTGGATCGGGATGCCCACCTGGTGGACGATGCGATCGCCCACGGTGATCGCCTTGATGCGCTTGGTGACCACCGCCACGGCGCGTATGTAGCCGCGCTTCGATGACACCCGCACCCAGTCGCCCTCCTTGATGCCGAGCTCGTTGCCCAGGGCCTCGCCGATCTCGACGAACTGCTCGGGCTGGACGATGGCATTCAGGTGCACGTGCTTGGTCCAGTAGTGGAAGTGTTCGGTCAGCCGGTAGGTGGTCGCCGCATACGGATACTCCTCCCAGGTGCCCATCATTTCCAGATCCTGGTCGAAGACCCGCGCAGCCGGGTTGTAGCGCACCTTGTCATTGCGCGGAAAGAGCAGGTTGCCCTCGGGCACCGGGCTCTCCAGCGGCTCGTAGTGGGTGGGGAAGGGACCTTCCGCCATGCCCTGGCTTGCGAACAGCTTGCCCACGCCCTCCGGGTTCATGATGAACGGCATCTGCCCGCGGGTCGGGGCGGAGTCCACCGGGAAATCCGGAATGTCCGCGCCGGTCCAGCGCCGTTGAACGCTGTCCCACCACACGAGTGACTTGCGCTCGGACCAGGGCGTGCCGTCGAGCTTGGCCGAGGCGCGGTTGTAGAGAATCCGCCGGTTGGCGGGCCACGACCAGGCCCAGCCGAGCGTCTGGCCGATACCGTAGGGGTCGGCGTTGTCGCGGTTGGCCATCTGGTTGCCGGCCTCGGTCCAGGACCCGGCGAAGATCCAGCAGCCGGAGGCGGTGGAGCCGTCGTCGCGCAGCTCGCCGAAGCCCGCGAGCTGCTCGCCCATGCGCCGCACGAGCTGCCCATCGAGGTAAACGTCGCTTATCGCGCGGCCGTTGTACTCCCGGGCGAGCTCTTCCGGCGACGGTTCCTCGGGCTGCTTGTAGTTCCAGGCCATTCCCAGAATCGGGTCCGGAAAGGCGCCGCCGTCGCGGGCGTAGAGTTCGCGCACGCGGGTGAACAGTGCCCCCAGAATGTGGGTGTCGGCGCGCGCCTCGCCGGGGCCCGAGGCAGCGGCGTAGTGCCACTGCAGCCAGCGGGCACTGTTGACCGTGGAGCCGTCGTCCTCGGCGAACGACAGCGCCGGCAGGCGGAACACCTCGGTCTGGATCTCGCTCGGGTCGACGTCGTTGTACTCGCCGGCGTTGCGCCAGAACTCGGCGGTTTCGGTGTTGAGCGGGTCGATCGACACCAGGTACCTGAGCTTGGCGAGCGAGCGCGACACCTTCGCCTTGTTGGGAATCGCCGCCAGCGGGTTGAAGCCCTGGCAGAAGTAGCCGTAGATCTCGCCTTTCGACATCCGCTCGAAGGTGTCGAGGATGTCGTAGAGCGGCTTGTCGAGCTTGGGCAGCCAGTCGTAGCACCACTGGTTGTGCGCGCGGGCGTTGTCGCCGTACCAGGCCTTCATGAGGCTGACGAAGAACGCGTCGGCGTTCTGCCAGTAGGAGACCTGGCCCGGCTGCAGCGGTGCCCGCCGCCGCGCGGTCAGGAAGGTGTCGAGGTCCTGCTCGTCGTCCACCGGTGCCGCGATGTAGCCGGTCAACTGGTTCGAGAGCAGGCCGAGATCGGTCAGGCCCTGGATGTTGGAGTGCCCGCGCAGGGCATTCACACCGCCACCGCGAAGGCCGATGTTGCCCAGCAAGAGCTGGACCATGCCGGCGGTGCGGATGATCTGCGAGCCCAGCGAGTGCTGGGTCCAGCCGAGCGCGTACAAGAGCGTGGTGGTGCGATCCGGCGTTGCGGTGCTCGCCAGCGTCTCCCATACCCGCATGATCTTGTCCACGGGCGTACCGCAGATCGAGGAGACCATGTCCGGCGTGTAGGCGTCGAAGTGCGCGCGCAAAAGGCGATAGACGCAGCGCGGGTTCTCGAGCGTATCGTCGCGCAGGGCGAAACCGTCCTCGCCGGTCTGGTAGACCCAGTTCTCCTTGTCGTAGGAGCGGCTCTCGGCATCGTAGCTGTCGAACAGCCCGTCCTCGAAGCCGAAGCCCTCGTCCACCAGCAGTGCGGCGTCGGTGTAGTTGAGTACGTACTCTCGCTGGATCTGATCGGTATCGATCAGATAGCGAATCAAGCCGCCCAGGAAGGCGATGTCGGTGCCGGTTCGAATCGGCGCGTAGAAGTCCGCGACCGATGCGGTTCGCGTGAAGCGCGGGTCCACCACCATCAATTGAGCGTTATTGTGCTCCTTCGCCTCGGTGACCCAGCGAAACCCGACCGGGTGCGCCTCGGCGGCGTTGCCACCCATGACCAGAATGACGTCGGCATTGCGGATATCGACCCAGTGGTTCGTCATCGCACCGCGACCAAATGTTGGGGCAAGACCTGCCACCGTTGGTCCGTGTCAAACGCGCGCCTGGTTGTCGAAGGCCACCATCCCGAGGCTGGTGACGAACTTGTGGGTCAGATAGCCCGCCTCGTTGGAGGAGGCCGAGGCGGCGAGAAAGCCGGTGGTCGTCCAGCGGTTGACCGTGCGGCCCTCGCTATCGGTTGCAACGAAGTTCTCGTCGCGGTCCGCCTTGATGTGGCGGGCGATGCGCTCGTTGGCCTCCTCCCAGGAGATGCGCTTCCACTCGTTGGTGCCGGGCTCGCGCACCTCGGGGAATTTCAGGCGCGAAGGGCTCTTGACGTAGTCCAGAAGCCCCGCGCCTTTCGGGCAGAGCGCCCCGCGGCTGACCGGGTGGTCCGGGTCGCCTTCGATGTGGATGATCTGCTGGTGGGCGTTCTTGGCCTCGTCACCGCGGCTGTAGATCAACACCCCGCAGCCCACCGAACAGTAGGTGCAGATGTTGCGCGTTTCCTTGGTGTGGGTCAGCTTGAATGGGCGGATGGAGGAGGCCGCCGCTTCCGGCGCGAATCCCATCATCGCCATGCTGGAGGTAGCGAGCCCCGCCGCCCCCAGCTTGAAAAACCCGCGTCGGGTCACTTGAATCGTCATGGTCTCACCTCAAGGGGGCAAGCCACGCTCGAAACGCCGGCGCCTGGCCTTGGCGCCTGTGGGGTCGAGTCGCGTGCTTGCGGGTACGGTCATGGTGTCACTTGTTATGCTGCTTATGAACTTACCCTAGCATCTTTGACGTCCTCATGCCTTGGGTTAATGTTCAACCCTTTCTTAAAGGCCCTTTGGCGTGCCTTTTGCTTCGCACTCGCCACCGATGAGAGCCAAAAAGGCATCGACCACCCGGTTGGGGCGCCGGTCGCGACGCGCGATCAGCACGAAGGGAACCCTGTAGCCGCAGCGCTCGGCATCGAGCGCGCGCATCTTGCCCGTCGCCACCCACTGGGCGGCGACGTGATCGGGTAGAAAGCCGATGTAGCGCCCGGTCAGGATCAGAAACGCCGCGCCCTCGCGGTCGGACGCCGAGGCGTGCAGCGCCAGGGCGTCGTGGGCGCGGCGGGCTTGTAGCGGCAGCGGGTAGCGAGGGGCGACCGCCGGGGTCCGGGCGAGCACTTGGGCGTCGAGGGGTAATTCGGCCTGCTCGAACAGCGCGTGCCCCGCGCCGCAGTAGAGCGAGGAGGGTTCGTCGTAGAGCCAGCGGGTCTCGAGGCTCGTTGGCAGGTTCACCGAGGGCACCACGCCGACGTGCAGGTGACCGTCCATCACCTTGCGGATCACCGCATCCGACGGGTCCATGTGGATATTGACGCTCACCTCGTCATGTTGTGCGGCCAGCTCGCCCAGCGCATGGGTGACGTTCATGGCCGGCAGGGTGACGAGGTTGTCGGTGATGCCGATGTTGAGCTCGCCCTTGATGGTGTGGTGCAGCGCGTTGACATCGCTTCTGAACGTCTCCAGGGCGCTCAGCAGCGCAAGCCCCGCCTGGTAGAGCGCCTTGCCCTCCTCGGTGAGGCTGAAGCCCCCACGCCCGCGGCGGCAAAGCGAGAACCCCACGCGGCGCTCCAGGTCGCCCATGTGCTGGCTGATCGCCGAACGGCTGATGCCGAGCGTGGTCTCGGCGGCGGTGAAGCCACCGCACTCGACCACGGTATTGAACACCCGGATCAAGCGAATCTCGTAGTCGCTCATCTGGCCAAGCGATGCCATGGCTACCTCGCGCTGTACAAGACGGCCCTTTTTAACAGATCATTCGTGGCTCAGGATCGACGTGCATCAAACTACCACGCCGCGCTCGGTCGGCACCATGCGTTCTGGCCGAGGATGTCCACGATGCGGGCCGTTGACTCGGCGGTTTGCAGCACCATCGGAAGAAGGCCTACGCAGAATGTCCGCTTTATCGGGTCGCTCCCCCCGCGATGACCAGGCTTCCCTGGCGACCTCCCGCCGACGCGCCATCGGGCTCTACGGCGGTGCGCTGCTCTCCGTGGCCAGCGTGTTCTGCTGGCTCTCCTGGGATCAGCGCGACAAGGAGATCGAGACCGCCGTGGCGCGCATGGAGGCGCGGGCCAGCGTCATGATCCAGTGGACCCAGGGCGTACTCGGCCAGAGCGAGCAGGCGCTGTTCAGCCTTTCCGAGATGATCGAGCTCAGCGGCGGCGTCGATGCCGACAACGCGGCGCTGACGCATGCCTTGCATCATCTGACCCGACACGTCGCCTCCATCGACGAGCTGGCCGTGCTCGACGTCGCCGGCCGCGTGGTGATGGCAAGCAATGCTGCGTACGTGGGCGAGTCCTACCGCGACACCGAACTCTTCGAGGGCTTCCTTCAGGGCGGCTTGCGCCAGGCGATCACCACGCTCCAGCGCTCGCCGAAGAACGATCTCTTCTATCTCTACAACGCGCGGCGCCTGGAAGACGTCCGGGGCGACTTCACCGGCATGGCCGTATCGCGCATTCGTCCCGAGATCTTCGACGACGCGCTGGCCCGGCTGAGCATGAACGAAGGCGAAAGCATCACCCTGATCGACGTGGACCAGCAGGTGATCGCCCGCCACTCGCAACCCGATGCATCCTTCCAGCTCGGGCAGCGCATCGAGCTAGCCGGAAACGATGGCTCGCTCGATGACGCCAGCGACCACACCTTCGAGATGCGCTCGCAGATCGACGGGCGCGAGCGCCTCTACCACCTGCGCCGCGTCGACGACTATCCGGTGTACGCGGTGGTGGGGCTGGACATCAACAGTGTGCTCGAGGACTGGCGCGAGCGCGCCCTGGCGCTTCTGATCATCCTGGTGGCGATGGCGCTGCTCGGCGCCTGGGGGCTGCGCCACTACCTGAACCGCCTGACGCTGTCGCGGCTGCTGCAGCAGCGCATCGAGGAGCGCGAGATCGCCCGCGCCCACGCCCTGGAGCGCGAGTCGCGCCTCGACGCGCTGGTCAACTCGTTGCAGGACCTGATCTTCGTGTTCGACGAGCAGGGCCGTTTTCGCTATATCCATGCCCTGCACCGTCATCAGCTCTTGATCGACCCGGACAAGGCGCTGGGCGCGCACTTCTCCGACATCCTGCCCGATGCGCTCACCCGCACGTTCACGGCGATCTTCGACCGGGTGCGCCGCCAGGGCGACGTCGAGGTCGTCGAGTACACGCTGCTGCTCGACGGCGGGCCGAGGCACTTTCACGCCACGGTCAGCCCCTTGAGCGATGCCACCCAGGCGTTCAGCGGCGTGCTCTCGGTGGTGCGCGACGTGACCGAGGACAAGAAGCTTCAGGCGGAGCTGCGCATCGCCGCGGCGGCGTTCCAGACCCACCTGGGCATTATGATCACCGACGCCCGCGGCACGATCCTCAAGACCAACGACACCTTCAAGCGCATCACCGGCTACAGCGACGCCGAGATGATCGGCAAGAACCCGCGCATGTTCAGCTCCGACCATCACGGCGCGGCGTTCTACCGCGAGCTGTGGCGGCGGGTGAACAGTACCGGCAACTGGGAAGGCGAGATCTGGAACAAGCGCAAGAACGGCGAGCTGTTTCCCGAATGGATCACCATCAGCGCCATTCGTGACGATGCCGGGCGGTTGAGCCACTACGTCGCCACCATCAGCGACATCAGCGAGCGCAAGGCCGCCGAGCAGGAGATCCATCAACTGGCGTTCTACGACCCGCTCACCGGACTGACCAACCGCCGCCTGTTCCTCGATCGCGTCGAGGCGGCGCTCAAGGAGCTCAACCGCTACCCGCGCTACGGCGCGCTGATGCTGTTCGACATCGATCACTTCAAGGAGATCAACGACACCCTGGGCTACCACGCCGGCGACCAGCTGCTGCAGAGCGTGGCGCGGCGGCTGTCGCGCATGCTGCGCGATACCGATACCCTGGCTCGGCTCGGCGGCGACGAGTTCGCCGTGTTGATCGAAGGCGTGGACAGCAGCCTCGCCCAGACCCACCAGCTCGCCGAAGGCATCGCCGGCAAGCTGCTCGCCTCGCTCAACGAGCCCCTGCGGCTCAACGGCGACCTGGTGACGATCACCGTCAGCGCCGGCGTGACGATGATCGCCAGCGACCAGCTCAGCGTCGACGACTACCTCCAGCAGGCGGACATGGCCCTCTCCCAGGCCAAGGCGAGCGGGCGCCAGGTGCTGCGCTTCTTCAACCCGCACATGCAGGCGCAGCTGCTCGCCCGGGTGCGCCTGGAGGCGGATTTGCGCCAAGCGGTGATCTTCAAGCAGTGGGAGCTTCACTACCAGCCCCAGGTCGATGCCCAGGGCGAGCTGACCGGCGTGGAGGCGCTGCTGCGCTGGCATCATGCCGAGCACGGCCTCGTCTCGCCGGGCGAGTTCATACCGCTTCTGGAGAGCAGCGGGCTGATCACCGAGGTCGGCGAGTGGATTCTCGAGCAGGCCTGCCAGCAGCTCCTGGCGTGGTCGACGCACCCGAGCCTTGGCCGGTTGACCCTTTCCGTCAACATCAGCCCGGTGCAGTTTCGCGAGGCGGGTTTCGTCGACCGGGTGGAGAGCGTCTTCGCGCGCGTCCAGGCGCCGCTTACGAAG
>NZ_JAMZBD010000092.1:0-8675 GCF_024158685.1 Halomonas sp. 707D4
GCGTCGCCCAGCGCAAGGGCGGCCGTGGTCGAGCTGGTCGGCGCCAGATCCAGCGGGCAGGCCTCGCGCGCCACGCCGCTGTCGAGGTGGGCATCGGCGTGGGTGCCGAGCGTCGAGCCCGGCCGGCCGGTCATGCTGATCAAGGGCACGCCCAGGCGCTTCAATAGCGGCAGAAGGGCGGTGACTTCGGCAGTCTCGCCGGAGTTGGACAGCGCCAGCACCACGTCGGTCTTGGTGATCATGCCCAGATCGCCGTGGCTCGCCTCGCCCGGGTGGACGAAGAAGGCGGGCGTGCCGGTACTGGCGAGCGTGGCGGCGAGCTTGCCGGCGATATGGCCGGACTTGCCCATGCCGGTCACGACCACGCGGCCCTGGCAGGCTAGAATGAGAGAGCAGGCGCGGTCGAAGCCTTCGTCGAGCTTCTCCTTGAGATCGTTGATGGCGGCCTGCTCGATGTGCAGCGTGCGCAGCGCGCTTTCACGCAAGGCGCTGCTAAGGCCGGAGGACGCTGGCATAGATGGGCCTCTCTGAAAATGACGTCGTCGAGCGCCTAGAATAGCATTTCACGCGCCCGAGTAGGTACGGGATCTTTACCGCCTGACGACCGCTCGATATCGAACAAAGAGTTGTGAAGCAAGGTTTTAGCGTTGCCACCCGTGGGGATGGCTGGCGTTGGGGCACGATGTTCGTTACTATTTCGAAAACACTGTTTCACAATTGCCGGCCTTGAAAAGCCCGCCCAGGCGTCGGCAGCATGCACGCTGCCTGCCCCAAGGAGGGTTATGCACCCATGACAGACACCCCCTTCATCGAAATCGAGGATCTGCACTTCTCGCGCGGAGAGCACGACATCTTTCGCGGCATCGACATGCGCATCCCGCGTGGCCAGGTGACCGCGATCATGGGCCCGAGCGGCACCGGCAAGACGACGCTCTTGAAGCTCATCGGCGGCCAGCTCACGCCCGATCGCGGCCGCGTGCTCATCGACGGGCAGGACGTCCATCGGCTTTCGCGCAAGGCGCTGTTCGCGCTGAGAAAGCGCATGGGCATGCTGTTTCAGAGCGGCGCACTGTTCTCGGATTTGAACGTGTTCGAGAACGTGGCGTTTCCGCTTCGCGTGCACACCGACCTGCCCGAGGCGATGATCCGCGACCTGGTGCTCCTGAAATTGCAGTCGGTGGGGCTTCGCGGGGCGCGGGCGTTGAGCCCTGCCGAGCTCTCCGGCGGCATGGCCCGGCGCGTGGCGCTGGCACGCGCCATTGCGCTGGACCCGGAGCTGGTGCTTTTCGACGAACCCTTCGTGGGCCAGGACCCGATCTCCATGGGCGTGCTCGTCCAGCTCATCAAGCGCCTGAGCGAGGCGCTGCGGCTGACCTCGCTGGTGGTCTCCCACGACATCAAGGAGACCCTGAGCATTGCCGATTATCTCTACCTCATCGCCGACGGCCAGGTGGTGGCCCACGGCACGCCCCAGACACTGGATGCCAACCAGGACCCGCGGGTGAGCCAGTTCATTCACGGCGAGCCCGACGGGCCGGTGCCGTTTCACTACCCGGCGGACGAGTTCTACCGCGACATGCTGGGCCCGGCGCGGCCACAAGGGGCGAAATGATGCCGTCACTACTCAAGAGAAGCGCCGCCCAGGTGACGAGGCTCGGCCGCAAGGGGTGCGATACCGTGGAGTCGCTCGGCCGGGCCGGGGCGTTTCTGCTCCAGTCGAGTGTCGGGATTCCCTCGCGAGAAGGCTTCGCGCTGTGGCTTCGCCAGATGCACTTCGTCGGCGTGCTGTCGCTGGCCATCGTGCTGGTGTCGGGGCTTTTCATCGGCATGGTGCTGGCGCTGCAGGGCTATACTATTCTGGTCGATTTCGGCGCCGAGCAGGCGCTGGGTCAGATGGTGGCGCTGTCGCTTCTGCGCGAGCTCGCGCCGGTGGTGGCGGCGCTGCTGTTCGCCGGGCGCGCGGGTTCTGCCCTAACCGCAGAGATCGGGCTGATGAAGGCCACCGAGCAGCTCACCAGCATGGAGATGATCGGAGTCGATCCGCTCAAGCGGGTGGTGGCCCCGAGGCTCTGGGCCGGTTTCGTGGCGCTGCCGATCCTCACCGTGGGGTTCAGCGTGGTGGGCATCTGGGGCGGCTATCTCGTCGGCGTCGAGTGGCTCGGCGTCTTCGAAGGCTCCTACTGGAGCAACATGCAGGCGAGCGTGGCGTTCGCAAGCGACGTCGGCAACGGCATGATCAAGAGTCTGGTGTTCGCCGTGGTGGTCACCTGGATCGCGGTCTTTCAGGGGTATGATCTGGTGCCCACGTCGGAAGGCATTTCCCGCGCAACGACCCGTACCGTGGTCTACTCGTCCCTGGCGGTGCTGGGGCTCGATTTCGTACTGACCGCCGTGATGTTCGGCGGCCTTTGATAGCTGGAGCGCGTTCATGAAACGTAGTAAAACCATGGAGTTCGGCGTCGGCCTGTTCATGCTGGCGGGTATCGTCGGACTCGTCTTCCTTGGGCTTCGCGTCAGCGGTCTGTCGCTTTCGACGCCGACCCAGACCTTTCAGCTGGAGGCCAATTTCGCCAATATCGGCGGCCTCAAGCCGCGCGCGCGGGTCACCATGGCCGGCGTGACGGTGGGGCGCGTGGAATCCATCGACCTCGATACCGACTGGTACGATGCCCGCGTGGTGATGAGCCTGGACTCGGACCTCGAAGGCGAGCTCACCCAGGACACCACCGCCGCGATCCTGACCGCAGGGCTTCTGGGCGAACAGTACATCGGCCTGAGCGTGGGCGGCGCGCCGGAGATGCTCGCCGATGGCGACACGATTCGCGATACCCAGTCGGCGCTGGTGCTCGAGGAGCTCATCCAGCAGTTCGTATCCAGTATGGCTAACAACTGACGCAGCCCTATACTACTACTACCAAGTACCAAGCCTTGCACGGCGACTTTCTTCAACTGTTGAGTAAAGAGGTGGACACCATGCGTAAGCTGAACAACCCGCTGAACTACTGGGTGATGGCGCTCTATGCCACCGTGCTTTTGATGCTGCCGATCGGTGCCAGTGCCCAGAGCCAGTCGCCGGAGGCGATGATCCGCGAGAACGTCACCGGCTTCATGGAGCGTATCGACGGGCGCGAGGATTACTACGCCAGCAATATCGACGAACTCAAGGCGATCGTCGACGAGAGCCTCAACGACGTGGCGGACTTTCGCTACATCGGCGCGAGCGTGATGGGCAGCTACTTCCAGAACGCCACGCCCGAGCAGCGCAGCCGCTTCGCCGACGTCTTCCGTCGCACCCTGATCGACACCTACACCCGCGGGCTGGTCACCTTCGACTACGACACGCTGCGCGTGCTCGACAACCAGCGTGGCCAGCGCTACGAGGATCAGGCGAGCGTCGACATGGAAGTGGTCGCCACCAACGGCCAGGTCTACCCGGTGAGCTACAGCCTGCGCCTCTCCAACGGCGAGTGGCGCGTGGTCAACGTGATCGTCAACGGCATCAACCTGGGCCTGACCTTCCGCAACCAGTTCGACCAGGCCATGCGCCAGAACAACCGCGACTACGATGCGGTGATTCGCACCTGGTCGCCGGAAGTGGGTGTCGAGGAACTCGAGCGCGGAGGCGATGCGTGATCGAGCTGGTCAACACGTCCGGCGTGTCGCTTTCCCAGCGTGACGACACGCTGTTCGTCGAGGGCGACATGAGCATTCACGCAGCGGCCCCGGTGGCCGCTGCGGGCGTCGAGTGGCTCGAAAACGCGCAGGCCCCCTCGGTCACCTTCGACTTCACCGGCGTAACGAGCGCCAGCAGCGCAGCACTCAGCGTGCTGTTCGAATGGCTTCGCGGCTGCGAGCGCCGGGCGCTTCCCGTCGAGCGTATCGCGCTCTCTTCCCCCCTGATGCGGCTCGCCGCGTTCGCCGAACTCGAGGCCCTGATCCTCGACCCACGCCACGCTCTGCCCCATTGAGCGACGCCCGCCAGCTCGGCATCGCCAAGCGGGGCGCTTTTCTTTATCATGTCGCCTGCCTTTTTTCTTACATTCACGGACGACCCCACAGGAGCTTGCCGTCTCATGCAACCCAACGAGGTAAAAGCGCTGCTTGAATCCCGCATCGACGGATGTGACTTCCATATCCAGGGGGAGGGGTGCAACTTTCAAGTCATCGCGGTGGGGGAGGCCTTCGACGGGCTCTCGCCGGTCAAGCGCCAGCAGCTGGTCTACCAGGCGCTGAGCGACGAGATCGCCTCCGGCGCGCTCCATGCGATCAGCATCAAAACCTTCACCCCGGCGCAGTGGCAAGACGCGCCGGAAAACGCCCGGTGAGGGGCGCGTGATGGATAAACTCCTGATTACCGGCAACGGCTCGGCGGACGGCGAAGTGTGGGCGAGCGGGGCGAAGAACGCGGCCCTGCCCATTCTCTGTGCCAGCCTTCTCTCCAATGGCCCGGTGGTCATCGGCAACCTTCCCCATCTGCAGGACATCACCACCACGCTGGAGCTGCTCGGGCGGATGGGCGTGGAGCCGGTGATGGGCGAGCGCTTGAGCATCCAGCTCGACGGCTCCCAGGTCACCCGGTGCCACGCTCCCTACGAGCTGGTCAAGAAGATGCGCGCCTCGATCCTGGTGCTCGGCCCCCTGCTTGCCCACTTCGGCAAGGCGGACGTGTCGCTGCCCGGCGGCTGCGCCATCGGCTCGCGCCCGGTCGACCTGCACATTCGCGGGCTCGAGGCCATGGGCGCGACGATTCGCGTCGAGGGCGGCTACATTCGCGCCAGCGTCGACGGGCGGCTCAAGGGCGCGACCATTTACTTCGATACCGTGACCGTGACCGGCACCGAGAACCTCTTGATGGCGGCAACGCTCGCCGAGGGCAGGACGGTGCTCGAAAACGCCGCCCGCGAGCCCGAGGTGGTGGACCTGGCCGAGTGCCTGATCAAGATGGGTGCGAAGATCAAGGGCCACGGCACCGACACCATCGTCATCGACGGCGTCGAGTCGCTGCACGGTTGCGAGCACGACGTGATGCCGGATCGCATCGAGACCGGCACGTTTCTGGTGGCGGCGGCGATGACCGGCGGTCGGGTGAAGGTGACCCGCACCCGCGCCGACATTCTCGAGGCGGTGCTCGCCAAGCTCGAGGAGGCCGGCGCCGACATCACCTGTGGCGAGGACTGGATCGCGCTCGACATGCACGGCAAGCGCCCCAAGGCGGTCAACATCCGCACCGCCCCGTATCCGGCGTTTCCCACCGACATGCAGGCGCAGTTCGTGGCCATGAACGCGGTGGCCGAAGGCCACTCGCGGGTGGTGGAGACCATCTTCGAGAACCGCTTCATGCACGTGCAGGAGCTCAACCGCATGGGCGCGAACATCGTCGTCGAGGGCAACGCCGCGCTGATCACCGGCGTCGAGCGCCTGTCGGGGGCGCCGGTCATGGCCACCGACCTTCGCGCATCGGCGTCGCTGGTCATCGCCGCCATGATGGCCGACGGGGAAACGCTGGTGGATCGCATCTACCACATCGATCGCGGCTACGAGTGCATCGAAGAAAAAATGCAGTTGCTGGGGGCGAAGATTCGTCGTATTCCCGGCTAGCCACGCGAACAACCATGGGCCCAAACCATGAGCAAGCAACTGATTCTGGCGCTCTCCAAGGGGCGCATTCTCGAAGAAACGCTGCCGCTTCTGGCCGACGCCGGCATCACGCCGGCGGAGGATCTCGGCAAGAGCCGCAAGCTCTTGTTCGACACCAACTTGCCGGACGTGAAGCTGGTGGTGATTCGCGCCACTGACGTGCCCACCTACGTGCAGCTCGGCGCGGCGGATCTCGGCATCGCCGGCAAGGACGTGCTGCTCGAGCACGGTGCCGAAGGGCTCTACGAGCCGGTCGATCTGGATATCGCCCGCTGCCGGCTGATGACCGCCGGTGTCACCGGCCAGACTCCGCTCAAGGCGCGCCGCCGGGTGGCCACCAAGTTCGTCAACGTGGCAAGGCGCTACTATGCCGAGCAGGGCATCCAGGCCGAGGTGATCAAGCTGTATGGGGCGATGGAACTTGCCCCCTTAATGAATCTGGCCGACGAGATCGTCGACATCGTCGATACCGGCAACACCCTGCGCGCCAACGGGATGGAGCCGCGCGAGCTGATCGCCGAGATCAGCACGCGCCTGGTGGTCAACAAGGCGGCCATGACCATGAAGCACGAGCGCATCAAGCCGCTGCTGGCGCGACTCGACAGCGCCGTCAAACACCGCAAGGCCGAGCTTGCGAAGGGATGAGAGGTCAACGATGAGCGACAACCCGGTCACGATCCATCGGCTATCCACCGCCGATACCGACTTCGAGCGCCGCCTCGACGACCTGCTCGCCTGGGAGGGCGTCTCGAACGATGACGTGCAGTCCCGGGTCGCGGCCATTCTCGAGGACGTCAAGCGCCGCGGTGACGCGGCGGTGATCGAGGCGACCCGTCGCTTCGACCGCCTCGAGGCGAGCAGCATGGAGGAGCTTTGCCTGTCGCCGCAGCGGCTCGAGGCGGCCTTCAAGGGGCTTCCCGACGAGCAGCGTACGGCACTCGAAAGCGCCGCCGAGCGTATTCGCCGCTACCACGAGCGCCAGAAGCCCACCTCCTGGCAGTACGAGGAGCCCGACGGCACGGTGCTGGGGCAGAAGGTGACGCCGCTGGATCGCGCCGGTATCTACGTGCCCGGCGGCAAGGCGGCCTACCCATCGTCGGTGTTGATGAACGCCATTCCCGCCCATGTGGCCGGGGTCGGCGAGATCGTCATGGTGGTGCCGACGCCCGATGGCGTGGTCAACGAGCTGGTACTGGCCGCCGCGCACCTGGCCGGGGTCGATCACGTCTTCACCCTCGGCGGCGCCCAGGCGGTGGCGGCACTGGCGTACGGGACCGAAAGCGTGCCGCGGGTCGACAAGATCGTGGGTCCCGGCAACATCTACGTGGCGACTGCCAAGCGGGCGGTGTTCGGCCAGGTCGGCATCGACATGATCGCCGGACCGTCGGAAATCCTGGTGGTCTCCGATGGCCAGACCGATCCGGAGTGGCTGGCGATGGATCTCTTCTCCCAGGCCGAGCACGACGAGGATGCCCAGGCGATCCTGGTCAGCTGGGACGGCGAGCATCTTGAGGCAGTGCAGGCGGCCATCGAGCGTCTGCTGCCGACGCTCGATCGCGAGGCGATCGTGCGGGCGTCGCTTTCACGGCGCGGCGCATTGATCCAGTGTGCCGACGAGGCCGAGGCGCTTACGCTGGTCAATCGCATCGCCCCCGAGCACCTGGAGCTTTCGGTGGCCGAGCCCGAGCGGCTGGTACCCGAGGTGCGCCACGCTGGCGCCATCTTCATGGGTCGCTACACCGCCGAGGCGCTGGGCGACTACTGCGCCGGACCGAATCACGTGCTGCCGACCTCCGGCACCGCGCGCTTCTCCTCGCCGCTCGGCGTCTACGACTTCCAGAAGCGCTCGTCGCTCATTCACTGCTCCGCCGAAGGCGCCTCGACGCTGGGTCGTACCGCCTCGGTCCTCGCCCGCGGCGAATCGCTCACCGCCCACGCCCGCTCCGCCGAATACCGCATTCGCGATTGATTCCTGGCAGGTGGAGGCAAGCGCCTCCACCTCGAAGACGCCGCCATTCGGGTCGAGGTGGCGGCGCGTGCCTCGTCAGGAGTCGCTGCGTCGATCAAGGGTCATTTCGGTCGGGGTGGGGCGCTCGCCGACTTCCAGCGTCATCTGGATGCGCTCGCCGTTGCGCACCACGGTCAGCGGGAGTTCGGTACCGGGCGCGATGGAGGCGATGTCGCTCATGGTCGAGCGGGCATCGAGAATCGCCTGGTTGTCGATGGAGAGCAGCACGTCGCCGGGCTGAAGGCCGGCACGCTCCGCCGGCCCGTCGCTGACCACGCCGGCCACGATCACCCCCTGGGGGGTGCGTAGCCCGAAGGAGGCGGCAAGCTCGCGCGACAGGGCCTGGGCCTCGATGCCCAGCCAGCCGCGAATCACCCGGCCCCGGGTGACCAGTTCGTCAAGAACGCTGTGCGCGAGGTTGGCGGGAATCGCGAAGCCGATGCCCTGGGAGCCGCCGGAGCGCGAGAAGATCGCCGTGTTGATGCCGACCAGCGCGCCTTCGGCGTTGACCAAGGCGCCTCCGGAGTTGCCCGGGTTGATCGCCGCATCGGTCTGGATGAAGTCCTCGTAGGCGTTGAGACCCAGGTGGCTGCGTCCGGTGGCGCTGATGATACCCATGGTCACCGTCTGGCCGACACCGAACGGGTTGCCGATGGCCAGCGCCACGTCGCCCACCGCCACGTTGCGTGAATCGGTCAGCTCGATCACCGGCAGGTCGTCGAGGTCGATGCGCAGCACGGCCAGGTCGCTCTCCGGGTCGGTGCCGACCACTTCGGCCAGCGTCTCGCGCCCGTCGCGCAGCGCCACCTGGATCTGGTCGGCATCGTTGATCACGTGGTGGTTGGTCAGCACGTAGCCGTCCTGGCTGACGATGACCCCGGAGCCCAGGCTCGAGAGCATGCGCTGGTGGGCGGTGGCGTCGTCACCGCTGAAGAACTGCTGGAAGAACGGGTCCGACATCAGTGGATGCTGGTCACGCTCGACGATGCGCGACGAGTAGATGTTGACCACCGCCGGCGCTGCCTGGCTC
>NZ_JAMZBD010000093.1:0-8624 GCF_024158685.1 Halomonas sp. 707D4
TTCGACAACTTGCTGGGCGAAGGTGGACTGGTCACGACTGTTCTTGCGCCTCTGACCGCCCCCGATGGCCTGCTTGGCGGACTCGGCGAGGCGGACCTGTTCGGTGGTACTGGCGGCCTGCTGGGAGACACTGGGCTAGTCGGCAGTATTCTGGCGAATGTGGCCGGGCCCCAAGGGCTATTGAGTGGCTTGCTGGATGGAGCCGTGATCGGTGAGAGCGATGCCACCGGGCTTCTGGACAGCCTTTTGGGAGAGAGTGGGCTCGTGGAGAGCCTGCTGGGTGAACAGGGCCTTCTGGCGAGACAACTGCCTGCGACCCTGGATGAAGAGCCGGCGGCCAACCTCCTGGCCAGCGTGCTCGGCGGAGAGGGCTTGATGGGCGATCTGTTCGGTGAGAACGGGTTGCTGTCAGGAGGTGGCCTCAGTGGATCCGATGCCGTGGCCGAAGAGCTTGACCGGTTGCTTAGTGGCCTACTTGGTGAGGACGGAGCGTTGACTAGCGTGCTCGCGGTGGTGAGCGATGACGGCGGCTTGCTAGATAGCCTTCTGGGGGAGGACAGCCTGGTCGGGGGATTGATTGGTGACGGTGGGCTGCTGGGGTCGATACTGGGCGGGCTGCTTCCTGGCTCCCCTATCTTCGGATTGGCGTTGTCCGACGAAGGGCAGGACGCAGTATTCTCCATGGCGGATAACGGCGAGCTGGGCGAATCGGTGCCGTTGGGGGGAGACGATGAGGGCGGGTCTATAGCGTCCGGCGCCGGAATAGAGTTGGTCGAGGAGCTTCTGCAGTCGCCCTCACCCTTCGAGGTGTCGTTGCAGGAGGAGGAGATCGCCGAGTTGATCGACGATCAGAGCGAGGCGGAATCGATGCCGGTTGATAGTGCCCTGGAGGCGGAAAGCGATCCGATCGAGTCTAGCGACACCGTGGTGGAACTCAACGTATCGGAGAGGGACGTGCTCAACAGCGAGTTCGAACAGCAGCAAATGCTTTGATGTAATAATGATGTAGTGACGTAATCAGCCAACTACCGGATCTCGTTTAACGCAATCCGGTAGTTGGCTTTTCTTGGTAAAACTAATCAATCCCCTTTATTGGCCAACATGCCGTTGGCGTATTGACCGTTAAAGAGAAACGTTTATCCAACGATGACTGATGCGACCAATGAACAAGATTATAAAAAACCCGTGATGTTCTATAAATAAGCTACGTTGTAAATGAGATGCGGCTCACATAACGACTAAAAAAAAGAGTGGCGTTGACGTTACGTTCGACGTCGTCCCGGAGCGAATTTAAAGCCAACCGAGATTGGCAATATTGATAGATAACTAAAACATATAAGCGCTCATCTGGAGAATGAATGAAAAAGATGACCTGGCTGGTGGGCTTCGCAAGTTATGTCTTGACGGGAAATATCGCAACGTTGGCTCAGACGGGCAGTGCGCCAGTGGGGGGGGAGGGTTTCTCCACTACCTCTGGTGCTCGCACGTTCGAGATGTTCGAGGCTAGGGAAGACCAAACGCTGAGCATGGAAGAGGCGGTGCGTCGCGCCCATGCCTGGCATCCTTCCATCGTCGAGGCGCGGGGGCGCCTTTACCAGCAAAGCGAGCAGGTCAATGTCGCCAAGGCAGGCTATTACCCGCAGGTAGGAGCAGGATTCTCCATCGAGCACCGCAGCGCCACCGGGCGCTCCGAAGACGCCTTCACGGTCAGTGCTTCGCAGATGCTCTACGATTTCGGCAACGTCTCGAGTCAGGTCGAGGCCGCGCGGTACGGTGTCGACCGCGACCAGGCTCGCGTGTGGCTAGCGGTGGATCAGCTCGCGCGTGATACCGCGCAGGCGGTGATCGAGGTCCAGCGCTTCTTGACCCTGATGGAGATCGCTCAGGCGCAGATCGAAGGCATCAGCGAGCTGCGCGAACTGGCCGAGCGGCGCTCGGCGCTGGGTGCCAGCACCCGCTCCGACGAGATCCAGGCGCAGTCACGGCTCGAAGCCGCTGCCGCCACCCGTCAGCAGCTTGAGGCGGAGCTTCGTACCTGGCAGGATACGCTCGGCTCGCTGGTCGGCGCCGGAGGAGCGGTCAGCGTCGAGCGCACTTTTCCCGCGCCGCTGAGGCAGGCCTGTGCCAACGCCGCAGAAACTTTCGACGACGCGCCGGAGCTTTTGGTGGCGACCGCCCAACAGGCCGAGGCGCGCGCGCGCATCGAGCAGGCCCAGGCAGCCTTCTACCCCACGGCCTCCGTCGATGCCGGCTTCAACCAGTTCCTCAATAGCGACCTGGTGGAGGATGATTCCGAATTCACCGTCCAGCTCAACCTGACCAGCAACCTCTACCAGGGCGGGGCGACCAGCGCTCAGCGCCGTGCTGCCGACTACGGCCTGGAAGCCAGCCGTGCCGCGCGCGACAGCGCCTATCTGTCGCTGTCGCGCAACCTGCGCCAGGCCAAGCAGCAAACCGTCAGTTTCGGTCAGCGCCTGCAAACGCTGGACGCCCGCGTGCGCAGCATCGAGGCTACTCAGGAGCTCTACCGCCAGCAATACCTGTCACTCGGCACGCGCTCGCTGCTCGATCTTCTCAACGCCGAGCAGGAGATCCATCAGTCCCGCTTCGACCAGGAGAACACGCGCTTCGACCTCTATCGCCTGCAGATCGAATGCCTGTACAGCGCGGCGGACATTCGGGACGCTTTCAACCTCGCCGAAACGGCGAGCCGGGGGATGCCGTGACCCACCACTCACGCGCTGCCCAGGCCCGGTTGGAAACACCCGAGAATGCCAACACCGATCCAGGCCACGCGTCGGCCTTCGAGGGCTGGATCGAGGCGCTGGTCGCCATCGCCAGGCACTATCGGCTCGATTACTCCGACGAGCATGCCAAAATCGCTGCCGCCTGGCGCCGTGACCGGCCTGTCAGTGACGTGCTGCGCGGGCTTGCCCGTCAACTGGGGCTGACCTTCAGGACCGAGCGGCTCGAGGCGCGCCGCCTGACGCCCTGGCGGCTGCCGATGGTGGTGCAGTTTCACGATGGTCAGGTCGCGGTGCTGCAAAGCATCGACGCCGAAGGGGCTCTGGGCATCGTTTACAGCGGCGACCAGGGCCTTGCCAGCCGGATCGACCAGAAGACGCTTGTCGAGGGCGTCGCCGTGGCGGTCGTGCTGCGTCCGGCCAAGGCCGCGCCGGACGCGCGGGTCGACGAGTACATCAAGCCCTTCGAGAAGCACTGGCTGCGCAAGATCGTGCTGCGCGACTGGAAGCCCTACGGCCACGTCATGCTGGCCTCGCTGGTCGCCAATACGCTGGCGCTGGCCGGCGTGATCTTCTCGCGCCAGGTGTACGACCGGGTCATCCCGGCGGAGTCGGTGCCTACCCTGTACGTGCTCTTCGGCGGCGTGCTGCTGGCGCTGGTGTTCGATTTCCTCATGCGCCGCACGCGGGTTCGCATCACCGACTTGCTGGGCAAGCGTGCGGACCTGCGCGCTTCGGACCGGGTCTTCGGTCACGCGCTGCGCATCAAGAACACCGCACGGCCCAAGTCGACGGGCACCTTCATCGCCCAGATTCGCGAGCTCGAGTACGTGCGCGAGCTGTTCACCTCGACCACCGTGACCGCCTTCGCGGACATGCCGTTCTTCATCCTGTTCTGCGTGGTGTTCTGGTACATCGCCGGCGAACTGGTGCTGGTGCCCATCGGCGCGCTGCTGCTGATGGTGGTGCCGGGGCTTCTGGTCCAGCGCCGGCTGCGTCGGCTGGCCAACGACTCGATGCGCGAGTCGTCGCTTAGAAGTGCCATGCTGGTGGAGAGCGTCCAGGGGATCGAGGACATCAAGACGCTGCAGGCCGAGGCGCGGTTCCAGGATCAGTGGAATCACTACAACGCGGTCATCGCGGACATGAACCTGCGTCTTCGCTACGTGACCAATTCGCTGGGTGCCTGGAGCCAGACGGTACAGTCCGGCGTGTTCGCGACCGTGGTGTTCTTCGGCGCCTTCGCCGTCATGGAGGGCGACTTGACCACCGGCTCGCTGGTCGCCGCCTCGATTCTCGCCTCGCGCATGATGGCGCCCATGACCCAGCTGACCCAGGTGCTCAGCAAGTGGCAGCAGGCGAAGGTGGCGACCCAAAGCCTCGATGGCATCATGAGGCAGCCGGTGGACGACGCCTCGGGCACCACGCGCCTGCAGCGCGCCGCGCTCGATGGCCACTACGTCTTCGATCGCGCGAGCTTCTCCTACGGCGGCGAGGAGAAGACGCCGGCGCTCGACGTGACCCGGCTGGAGCTTGAGCCCGGCGAGCGCATCGCGCTGCTGGGGCGCAACGGCGCGGGCAAGTCCACGCTGTTGCAGGCGCTCTCCGGGCAGCTCGAGCCCGCCGCCGGCGAGGTGCTGCTCGATGGCGTGCGCCTGGCCCATATCGATCCGGCGGACGTGCGCCGCGACGTGGCGCTGCTCAGCCAGACCTCGCGACTGTTCCACGGCACGCTGCGCGACAACCTGCTGCTCGGCGCCCCCGGCGCGTCGGATCAGGCGCTGCTCGACGCGCTGAAGACGAGCGGCGCCCATACGCTGGTGCGCAAGCTCTCCCATGGGCTCGATCATGTCGTGCTTGAGGGCGGAGTGGGGCTGTCTGGCGGGCAGAAACAGGCGCTCTTGCTGGCGCGGCTGGTGCTGCGTGACCCGCGCGTCGTGCTGCTCGACGAGCCGACGGCCTCGCTCGACGAGGCGAGCGAAAAGTGGGTCATCGAGCGCCTGAAGGGGTGGCTGTCCGAGCGGACGCTCGTCGTCGCCACGCATCGCCTCAGCGTGCTGGCGCTGGTCGAGCGTATCGTCGTGGTCGATCAGGGGCGCATCGCGATGGACGATACCAAGGAGGCGGTCATGGCGCGGCTGTCACAGCGTCCCCAACGGAGCGGGCGAGCATGAGCGCGCGTCGTCGCGAGGAGGGAGCGCTGCCGGCGGCTCCTGCGCGCAAGACCGGTGAGCCTGGCCGCGATACGCGGGTGCTCGATCTCGACGAGGACGAAAAGCGCTTCGAGCCGGACGCGGACGAGGCCCGGGTGATACGCTCCGGGCGCGTAGTATGGCTGTGCTTCGCCATCCTGCTGGGGCTCGGTATCTGGGCCTATTTCGCCGAGCTGGTCGAGGTCTCGACGGGTAGCGGGCGCGTCATTCCTACCTCGCGCGAGCAGGTCGTCCAGTCGCTCGAAGGGGGGATCCTGGCGGATCTGCGCGTGCGCGAAGGTGACATCGTCGAGTCGGGACAGATACTCGCCCAGCTCGACCCGACCCAGAGCCAGTCGAACGTCGAGGAGAGCGCCGTTCGCCGCCGCGCCGCGCTGGCCCAGGTCGCCCGGCTCGAGGCCGAGGTCAACGATGTCGAACTGGTCTTCCCGGCCGAGCTCGACGACTACACGGAGCTCGTCGAACTGGAGCGGCTCTTGTACCAGACCCGCCGCCGAGGCCTCGAGCAGTCGCTGGCCGGGGTCAACGAATCGCTCGCCCTGGTGCGCGAGGAGCTCGGCATCACCCGCTCGCTGATGGAGGTCGGCGCGGCCAGCAACGTCGAGGTGCTGCGGCTGCAGCGCCAGGCCACGGAGCTTGCGCTCCAGGCGGCGGACATTCGCTCCGAGTACCTGATTCTCGCCCGCGAGGAGCTCTCCACGGCGAAGGCGGAAGTCGAGGCGCTGTCGTCGGTCATCCGCGGGCGTTCGGACACTCTCACGCGGCTCACGCTGCGCTCGCCGGTACGCGGCATCGTCAAGGACATCGAGGTCACCACCACCGGCGGGGTGATACCGCCCAACGGGCGACTGATGGCGATCGTGCCGCTCGACGATCAGCTGCGCATCGAGGCGCGCATCTCCCCTCGCGACATCGCCTTCATCTACCCGGGCCAGCCCGCCAGCGTGAAAATCACCGCCTACGATCATGCAAGCTTCGGCGCACTGGAGGGGGAGGTGGTGTTGATCTCGCCGGACACCCTGCAGGACGAAACTCAGCCGGACGTCTTCTACTACCGGGTGATCATCCTGACCGAGCGTGATGCGCTGTTCAGCGAAAACGGCACGCGTTATCCCATCGTGCCGGGCATGGTGGCCACGGTGGACATTCGCACCGGCAGCAAGACCGTCTTCGACTATCTGGTCAAGCCCATCAGCCTGGCCCGAGAGGCGCTGCGCGAACGCTGAACGCCTATGATACGGAAAAGCCAAAAAAAGGTTGCCAAAGCCATCGTGCATCCGTACTATATGCATCCGTTCGAGGGGGTCGTTAGCTCAGTTGGTAGAGCAGTTGACTTTTAATCAATTGGTCGTAGGTTCGAATCCTACACGACCCACCACCGACACCGCTCATGGCGCGCGTCGGCCCCAAAGAATCGAACGCCAATTGCCTCAGGCAATTCGGGTCGTTAGCTCAGTTGGTAGAGCAGTTGACTTTTAATCAATTGGTCGTAGGTTCGAATCCTACACGACCCACCAATTCCAGCACCCCGGCAGTCTCTGCCGGGGTGCTTTGGCGTGGGCGGTGCATTTTTCTTGCGCCCCCCGTGCCGTGAGACCACAATCAGCGTGTCGGCCCTAGCCGGCGGCGCCAGCGAAAGACGCGGGCGTCGAGCGCGGCGCCAAGCGCCGCTCAGTGTTCGGCGGGGGGATTCCCTGCCTGTCACCGTGGTAGACACAATGACTGCAATCACTCTCGAGGCCCCGCCAGCGGCGCGGCCGACTCCGTATCGTCCTTCCAGCCTGACCGTCAACGACCAGGCGCGCCGCGACGAGATCAAGGCACTCTTGAAAGCGCGCAACGCCGTGCTCATCGCCCACTATTACACCGACGATGCCCTGCAACAGCTTGCCGAGGAGACCGGCGGCTGCGTGGCGGATTCGCTGGAGATGGCCCGCTTCGGCGCGCGTCACCCGGCGACCACCTTGCTGGTGGCCGGCGTACGCTTCATGGGCGAGACGGCGAAGATCCTCTCGCCGGAAAAGCGCGTGCTGATGCCCACGCTCGAGGCGACCTGCTCGCTGGATCTGGGTTGCCCGGAGGCGGCGTTCAGCGCGTTCTGCGACCAGCACCCGGAGCGCACGGTGGTGGTCTACGCCAATACCTCGGCAGCAGTGAAGGCGCGCGCCGACTGGGTGGTGACCTCCTCCATCGCGGTGGACGTGATCGAGCACCTCAAGACCAGGGGCGAGAAGATCCTCTGGGCGCCGGACAAGCACCTGGGCGGCTACATCCAGCAGAAGACCGGTGCCGACATGCTGCTGTGGGATGGCGCCTGCATCGTTCACGAGGAGTTCAAGGCCCGCGGTATCGAGGATCTCAAGCGTCTCCATCCGGAGGCGGCGGTGCTGGTGCACCCGGAGTCGCCCGCAGCGGTGGTGGCGCTTGCCGACATGGTGGGGTCGACCTCGCAGCTCATCAAGGCCGCCCAGACGCTGCCCCAGAAGAAGATGATCGTCGCCACCGACCGAGGCATCTTCTTCAAGATGCAGCAGGCCGTGCCGCACAAGCAGCTGTTCGAGGCGCCCACCGCCGGGCGCGGCGCGACCTGTCGAAGCTGTGCTCACTGCCCGTGGATGGCGATGAATGCGCTGGATAACGCGGCACTCGCCCTGCGCGAGGGCACGGGCGAAATCCACGTCGACGAGACGCTGCGCCGCCAGGCGCTGGTACCGCTGGAGCGGATGCTCGCCTTCAACGCCCGGTAGGCGGCTAGTTGAACGAGGAGAGCGCCTCGCGATAATCCACGAAGGCCTCGCGGCGCTGGTCGATCAACGCGACGAGCGAGGTATCGTTCTCCTGCTGGGCGGCGCTCTTGGCGATGGCGAGCTGCTGGATGCCGCGATCGACCCGCCCGGTCAACTGCAGGTACTCCGCCTGGGCCAGATGCCCCCAGCCGTCGTGGCCGCTGCGACCGGCAGCGGTCGCCAGCAGGTTGAAACCCTGCGGGTTCTCCGGGTAGCGGTCGGTCACGCGGCGCAGCGCGTCGAACGCCGCCTGTGGGTCGCGCTGCAGCTGTGCCTCGGCCAGGATCAGCTGGGCGGGCAGGTAGTTGGGCATGAAGCGCAGCCAGCGCCGGGCGCGGTCGATGGCGTCGTCGGTCCGGTTGGCCTGCAGCGCCACTTCGGCGGCGGAGGCGGGAAGCATCGCGTAATCCGGGTTCTCGGCGGCCAGCTGGTCGAGCGCCTGCAGCGCAGTGTCCACCTGGCCGCTGCGCGCCGCGATCAGGGCGTCCAGGTAGCGCTGGGCGGCTTCGTCGGCGCCGCCCTGGGCGAGCCGCGAGCGCGCCTGGCCCGGGTCGTTGTGGTAGATGCTCAACAGCGCCCGGGCGCGCATCAGGTCATAGAGCGTGTCGCTTTGGTAACTGTCCGCCACGGCGAGCTGGGCGGCGCGACCCTGGGCGTCGCTCAGGCGGCTGTCCGAGACCGGGTGGGTGAGCAGAAACTCCGGCGGCGCGCCGCCCTGCAGGCGCGCCATGCGCTGCATGGCGGCGAACATGCGCACCATCGCTTGCGGGTCGTAGCCGGCGTTCGCCATGGCCTGCAGTCCCACCCGGTCGGCTTCCTGCTCGAAGCGCCGCGAGTAGGAGAGCTGATCCTGGATCAGCTCTCCTACTCGCGGCGCTTCG
>NZ_JAMZBD010000094.1:0-8570 GCF_024158685.1 Halomonas sp. 707D4
CCCCGGAGGCGCCGGGGGTGACGATGATGCGCGCAGGATCGACACAAGCACCGAAGTGATCACGGTAGTGGCCGCTGATCGCCTCGCGAAGCGCGGGCAGCCCCGCCGCCGGCGTGTAGCGGGTGCGCCCCTCGGCCAGCGCCTGCTGGCCGGCGGCGACGATCGGCGCCGGCGTGGGGAAGTCGGGCTCGCCGACCTCCAGATGAATGACGTCAAAGCCCTGGGCCTCGCGGGCCTGGGCCATTTCCAGCAGGTGCATGACGCGAAACGGCGCAACCTGCTCAAGGCGTGGATTCCAACCCATGCGGGCTCCTTGGATGATCGAACGGTCGAAGTGCGCGACGGCGGCAGGTAGTAGAACTATCGTCTAATGACGCCCATTATGCTTGCAAGGGGCGTCGATTTAGGCTAAACAAGCATCCCTTTGGCGTGACATCGTGGCGTCGTCACGGTCGATCGACAGTCACATAAGTAGGGGGCACTCCCATGCCAGTAGCGGAACAGAAACCGGAAGCGTCCAAATCCTTTACTCCGTACCAGCCGGCACCGGGTGAAGAGTACATGAACGACAAGCAGCTTGCGCACTTTCGCCAGCTGCTTCTCGACTGGAAGCAAGACCTCATGGAAGAGGTGGACCGCACGGTGCGCCACCTACAGGAAGACGCCAACAACTACGCCGACCCGGCCGACCGGGCCACCCAGGAAGAGGGTTTCAGCCTGGAGCTGCGCACTCGGGATCGCGAGCGTAAGCTGCTGAAGAAGATCAACGAGACCATCGAGAAGATCGACGAGGACGACTACGGCTTCTGCGAGGCCTGCGGCGTCGAGATCGGTATTCGCCGGCTCGAAGCGCGCCCCACCGCCACCCTGTGCGTGGACTGCAAGACGCTGGCCGAACTCAAGGAGAAGCAGCTCGGCGGCTGATCGACGCTCGATCGCACTTCTCGAACGGGCACCTTCGCGTGCCCGTTTTCGTGGCTTGCCGCCCCTTCCACCTGACCCATCATGGGCGCCATGGACACATCCTCTCGCTATCGCGGCCGCTTCGCGCCCACGCCCTCCGGCCCGCTGCACTTCGGCTCGCTGATCGCCGCCCTCGGCAGCTACCTCGACGCCCGCGCCGCCGGCGGCGAATGGCATCTGCGCATCGAGGACATCGACCCGCCGCGCTGCCCCGAAGGGGCGGCAGACACCATTCTCGCCCAGCTCGAGGCCTTCGGGCTTCACTGGGACGGCCCGGTGGTTTACCAGAGCCAGCGCCATGAAGCCTACCAGCACGCCCTCGAGCAACTGATCGAACGGGGGCTCGCCTACCCGTGCAGCTGTTCGCGCAAGCAGTGGCAGGCCCACGCCGTCTACCCCGGCTGGTGCCGCGAGGGGCTTCGCGAGCCCGGCAAGCCCGTGGCCTGGCGGCTGCGCAGCGACCTCGCCCGGCGCCCCATCCACTGGCAGGACCGGCTGTTCGGCGAGCAGCGCTTCGACCCCGCCGAGCTCGGCGACGTGGTCCTGAAGCGCAAGGAGGGGCTGTGGGCCTACCAGCTCGCCGTGGTGGTCGACGACGCCGAGCAGGGCATGAGCGATATCGTGCGCGGGGTCGACCTGCTCGACAACACCCCCTGGCAGGGCCAGCTCCAGGCGGCCCTCGGCTACCCGGTACCGCGCTACCTGCACCTGCCGCTGATCGTCACCCGCGAGGGGCAGAAACTCTCCAAGCAGAACCTGGCCCCGCCGCTCGCCTGCCACCCCGACGCGGTACGCCGGGCGCTGTTCCAGGCGATCAACGCCCTCGACCAGGCGCCGCCTGCGGATCTCGCGGGTGCCTTGCCTGCCCGCCAGCTCGAGTGGGCGGTGGCCCACTGGCACCCGGAGCGCCTTCGCCCGCTCAGAGAGCGCCCAGAGCCCGAGGAAGGCTGACATGTACGTCTATCGCCTGGTGCTGTTTCTGGTCTTCGGTGGCTACCTGCTCTCGCCGGTGCTGATGGATGGCTGGGGCGAGCCCGGCACCGCCTGGTATCGCCCCTTCGTGATCTGGGGCGGGCTGATCGCGCTCACCCTGTGGCTCGAACAGAAAAGGAAACTGGATGAGCGTTGAGCTTCTGGGCGTCATCGTGCTCGGCCTTGGCTACTTCACCCTGCTGCTGGGCGCGGGGCTTGCGGTAGAGCGCGGCCTGATTCCCGTGCGCGTCACCCGCCATCCGCTGGTCTACACCCTGGCGCTGGGGCTCTATGCCAGCGCCTGGGCGATCTACGGCAGCGTCGAGCTCGCCGCCGAAGCGGGGTTTGGCTACCTTGCCTACTACCTCGGCGCGGCGGGCGTGTTCTTGCTGGCGCCGGTGCTGCTGGTGCCCGTTCAGCGCATCACCCGCACCTACCAGCTCGCCTCGCTTGCCGACCTGTTCGCGTTTCGCTTTCGCTCGCGCTGGGTCGGGTCGCTGGTGACGCTCTTGAGCCTGGTGGCGGTACTGCCGCTGCTGGGCATCCAGGTGAAGACGCTGAGCGAGGCGGCCTTCCACCTGACCCACAGCCGCTACAGCGAAGTGGCCACGTTCGTCTTCTGCGCCTTCGTCACCCTGGGGGCGATCCTGTTCGGCGCTCGCCACCGCCACCAGCAGCGTCACGACACCCTGCTCAGCGTCATCGCGCTGGAGTCGCTGATCAAGCTCGCCGCCCTGCTCGCCCTTGGCGCCATTGCCCTGTGGGGGGTGTTCAACGGGCCCCAGGATCTGCAGCAGTGGCTCGACGGGCCCGGGGCCGCGGCCCAGGCGGCGACGCCCAAGCTCGATCCCGCCCAGTGGCGCACCCTGCTCTTGCTGTTCTTCGCCGCCGCCTTGTTGATGCCGCATCTTTTCCAGCTCACCTTCGCCGAGAGCCTGTCGCGCCAGGCGCTGCTACAGGCGAGCTGGACGCTGCCGCTGTTTCTGCTGCTGATGGCGCTGCCGGTGCCGCTGATCTGGTGGGCCGCCCAGGCCCAGCACGGCGAGATACCGATCACCGCCTACGCGGCGTTTCTGCTCTCGACCAACCCCTGGGTCGGCGCGCTCGCCTTTCTGGCGGGCCTGGCGGCGGCCAGCGGCACCATGATGATGATGGCGATCGCGCTATCGGGCATGGTGCTCAACCACGTGGTGCTCGTCGCCCGCCCGCCGGAGGCCAGAAGCAACCTCTACGGCTGGCTGTTGTGGCTGCGCCGGGCGCTGATGGTAGGCGTGGTGGCCGGAGGCTGGCTGTTCGCCGAAGGCGTCAGCCGCCAGCACTCACTGACCGACCTGGGCCTGGCCGCCTTCGTGGGCATCGCCCAGTGCCTGCCCGGCCTGCTGGCGCTGCTCTACTGGCCCGGGGCCAACCGCAACGGCATGGTGGCGGGGCTCGCCGGTGGAACGCTGGTCTGGCTGTGGGGGCTGTGGCTGCCGCTGCTGCTCGCCACACCTTTGCCGCGCCTGCCGTTTCTCGACCTGATGCCTGCCGATGCGCCGAGCTGGTACACCACCACGCTGATTTCGCTTTCGGTGAACATCGTGCTGCTGATCGTCATGTCGCTGTTCACCCGCACCTCCGACGGCGAGCACTCCGCCGCCGAGGCGTGCTCGGTGGACGCGGTGATCCGCTCCAAGCGCCTGCCCCTGGAAGCCGCCACCGCCGGCGACTTCACTCAGCACCTGGCCGGGGCGCTGGGCGACGAAGCCGCCGGTCGCGAGGTCACCCGGGCGCTCAAGGCGCTGAACCTGACGCACGACGAGCGCCGCCCCTACGCCCTGCGCCGGCTGCGCGATCGCATTCAGGCGAACCTGTCCGGGCTGATGGGGCCATCGGTGGCCCGCGACATCGTCGACCGCTACCTGCCCTACCGCCACGACGAGACCCCGGGCACCGACGACATCCATTTCGTCGAGAGCCGGCTCGAAGCCTACCGGTCGCGGCTGACCGGCCTTGCCCGTGAGCTCGACGGGCTGCGCCGCCACCACCGCCAGACCCTCGCCCACCTGCCGGTCGGGCTCTGCGTGCTTGGCGATGACGGCGAGATCACGCTGTGGAACCAGGCGCTGGCCGAGCTCTCCGGCATCCCCGGCGACAGCGTGGTCGGCTCGCGCCGTGATAGCCTCCCGGCGCCCTGGCCGGCGCTGCTGGCCGGCGTGCTCGACGCGCCCCATACGCCACTCTACAAGCAGCCCGCCAGGTTACATGGTCGAGAGTGCTTTCTGACCCTGCAGCAGGCCACCCTGAGCGGGCTCGACAGCCGCGGCGGCAGCGTGATCCTGGTCGAGGATCACACCGAGATGAAGTGGCTCGAGGAGGAGCTGGTGCACGCCGCGCGGCTCGCCTCGATCGGCCAGCTCGCCGCCGGGGTCGCCCACGAGATCGGCAATCCGATCACCGGCATCTCGTCGCTGGCCCAGAACCTGCGCTTCGACACCAGCGACCCGGCGCTGCTGGAAACCGCCGACCATATTCAGGAACTCACCCAGCGGGTGACGCGCATCGTCAACGCCCTGGTAGGCTTCGCCCACGGCGGGCGCCAGGCGCTGCCGGCCCCGAGCGAGGCGGTAGCGCTCAAGGCGATCGGCGACGATGCGCTACACTTGATCCACCTGGCCCGCTCGGGGGAGGATGTCGGCTTTGTCAACGCAAGCCCTGGCCATGTCGTCGTCAAGGGTGACGCCCAGCGCCTCACCCAGGTGATGGTCAACCTGCTCGGCAACGCCCGGGACGCCTGCAAGGTGGGCGGCGAGGTGATCATCGAGGCCGGCGAGCAGGGCGAGTACGCCTGGTGGCGGGTGACCGACGACGGCGAGGGCATCGCGCCCAGCGTGAAGGATCACCTGTTCGAGCCCTTCACCACCACCAAGCCGCCGGGCGAAGGCACCGGGCTCGGGCTCTCGGTCGCCTACCAGATTATCAACGAGCACCAGGGCCGGATCGAATGCGCCTCGCCGCCGAGCGGCCGGTCGCGCGGCACCGCCATCACGCTCTGGCTGCCGCTTTACCCACAGGATGATCGACCTCTACATGGCCAGGATACTGATTGTTGAAGACGAAACGATTATTCGCAGCGCCCTGAAACGTCTTCTGGAGCGCAGCGGCTACGACGTCGTCGAGGCGCCGAGCGTCGAGGACGCCGCGCTGCTCGCGCTCGCCGAGTTCGATCTGATCATCAGCGACCTGCGCCTGCCCGGCGAGCCGGGCACCGTGCTGATCGACGCCGCCGCCCCGGCGCCGGTGCTGATCATGACCAGCTATGCCAGCATGCGGTCGGCCATCGAGGCGCTCAAGCAGGGCGCGGTGGACTACGTCGCCAAGCCCTTCGATCACACCGAACTGCTCGAGACCGTCGAGCGCATCCTCCACAAGCGCGCCCGGGCCCGGGACGTCGCCCCGGCGATCACCGACGAGCGCGGCACCCGCCAGACCATGATCGGCGACTGCGCGGCGATGCAAGAGGTCTACACGCGCATTCGCAAGACCGCCCCGGCGGACGTCAGCGTGCTGATCCAGGGCGAGTCCGGCACCGGCAAGGAGCTGGTCGCCCGAGCGCTGCACCAGCAGAGCAAGCGCGCCAAGGCCCCCTTGATCTGCGTGAACTGCGCGGCGATCCCGGAAACGCTGATCGAATCCGAGTTGTTCGGCCACGAGAAAGGCGCTTTCACCGGGGCGAGTGCGGCCCGTACCGGGCTGGTCGAGGCCGCCGACGGCGGCACGCTGTTTCTCGACGAGATCGGCGAGCTCCCGCTGGATGCCCAGGCGCGGCTTCTGCGCGTGCTTCAGGAAGGCGAGATCCGCAAGATCGGCTCGGTCGAGACCCGTCACGTCGACGTGCGCCTGATCACCGCCACCCACCGCGATCTTCGCGCGCTTTCCCGAAGCGGCGAATTTCGCCTCGATCTCTACTACCGCCTCAACGTCATGCAGATCGCCCTGCCGCCCTTGCGCGAACGCGAGCAGGACGTGCTCAAGATCGCCGACATCCTGCTCGAGAAAGCCTGCAAGCGCCACGAGCGCCCCGGGCTCAAGCTTTCACGTGCGGCCCGCCAGGACCTTCAGGACTACCCCTGGCCGGGAAACGTGCGCGAGCTCGAGAATGCCCTGGAGCGCGGCGTGATCCTGGCCGAGGGCCACCTGATTCACCCGGACGACCTGGGCCTTGGCCCGATCGTTCATCGCCCCGCTGCCCCCGCCCCCGAGTCGGTACCGCTGGACGACGATGAAGAGGATCTGTCGCTGGAGGATTATTTCCAGCACTTCGTGCTCGAGCATCAGGATCAGATGAGCGAGACCGAGCTTGCCCACAAGCTTGGCATCAGTCGCAAGAGCCTGTGGGAAAGGCGCCAGCGGCTGGGCATACCGCGCAAGAAGACCTCCAAACGCCCCAATTGAGTGCATTCCTGCCACGCGCATGCACCGTCTACGACCAACGTCCAATAGCCTGATTTGAATAAGAAATGTTCACGAAATCGTGTTGTTCGGCGCTGTTACCGTCCCACCCACGCGGGTTAAAAAACGGCGTTTTTCGGGTAACACTTTTCGAGCGCACACCATCCTGGCACGCCCACTAATTCACAAGCGCATGAATTAACTTTCTTTTTTTATAAGTGGCACGCGCAGTGCAGTATTACCGGGTAAGAAAAATAGAAAACGGGCAGCGGTGGCAACAACAAGAACAACCGACACCGCGAACGCTTCGCCACAACAATAACAACGTGCGAAGAGTGAGATGAAGCAGAACACAACGATAACGGCTTGAGTCTCGCCACTTGCTGACGCCCGTGACGGGCGTTCGACAAGAACAACAACAGCCAGCAGGAGCCCGAAAAAGGACGCGACGTACGCGGGTCGAGCAGCCAACAAGAACAAACGCTCGAAGTGTACAGCCCGGAGCCAACAACAACTCGCCGGGTGAGAGAAGTTCGCGGTTGGATTATTGTTTTGAATACGAGGCGGTCGGAGCCAAGTAAGTACAATCTTGCTGACTGCGGTGCGTATTCAGGGCGATGTGCCATCATGAAGAAAAACAGCAGCACGGATGCTGATTTACCCAATTGACAGGGGAGGCTATCTTAGCCTCCCCTTTCCGCGTCCAGGGCATGCCTTTTTCGAACGCACCTCGTACAGACCCTGTCAGGACGCTTTGCAAGGCGCATGAGGGTCGGCTACACTCAGCGACTTATCATTTATCGTTGCCCTTGTGAACCTACTTATTCTGATTAACCGCGAGTCGATATCGACGCATGTTTAGAGGACTTACCCGCTTTTTTCCTGGTTCGGGAGAGCAAGTGAAGACCCCGCCCGCCTCCCCGCAGAGCCCCGCCAAGGCGCCAGCGCTGCAGATCATTCCTCGCTCCGAGCATCCCATTTCTCGACAGCAGATCAGCGATGCCGCCTTGAAGGTGCTCTACCGTCTGGATGGCGCGGGTTTCGGTGCCTATCTGGTGGGCGGGTGCATTCGCGATGCGCTGCTCGGCAAGATGCCGAAGGATTTCGACGTGGCCACCGATGCCACGCCCGAGCAGGTGCGCGACCTGTTTCGCAACTCGCGGTTGATCGGCCGACGCTTTCGCATCGTGCACGTGCGCTTCGGCCGCGAAGTGATCGAGGTGACCACCTTCCGTGGCAAGCCCCAGGACGAGCATGGCGAGAACATCGCCCACCAGTCCGACGATGGCCTGTTGCTGCGTGACAACGTCTGGGGCAGCATCGAAGAGGATGCGCTGCGCCGCGACTTCACCGTCAACGCCCTCTACTACAGCATCGCCGACTTCTCGCTGCACGATTTCGCCGGCGGTATCGGCGACATCAACGCCCGTACCCTGCGCCTGATCGGCGATCCGGCGACCCGCTATCGCGAGGACCCGGTGCGCATGCTGCGCGCGGTGCGCTTCGCCGCCAAGCTCGACTTCGAGATCGCCCCGGACACCGAAGCGCCGATGTTCGAACTCGCCCCGCTGCTGCTGCAGATTCCGCCGGCGCGGCTGTTCGACGAGGCGCTCAAGCTGTTCATGTCCGGGCATGGCCTCGTGACCTTCCAGCTCTTGAGCTACTACGGCCTGTTCGGGATGCTGTTCCCCGAGGCCGAAGAGGCCATGGCCGACGAGCCTTGGGTCGAGGCGCTGATCGAGCAGGCGCTGATCAATACCGACAAGCGCATCGCCGAGGAGCGCCCGGTCACCCCCGCGTTTCTGTTCGCGGCGTTTCTGTGGGGCCCGGTGGCACTCCAGGCGATGGCGCTCGAAAACGAAGGCATGCCGTCCGTGCCGGCGCTGCAGCTCGCCGCGCAGCAGGTCAGCGCCCGCCAGCTCCAGCACGTCTCGATCCCCAAGCGTTTCGGCATGCCGATGCGCGAAATCTGGGAGCTGCAGGCCCGTCTGCCCATGCGGCGCGGCAAGCGCGCCTTCCAGACCCGCGAGCACCCGCGTTTTCGCGCCGCCTTCGACCTGTTGCTGCTGCGCGAGCAGGCCGGCGAGCTGCCGCGCGGCCTGGGTGACTGGTGGGAAGCGTTCCAGCACGGCGACGAGCACGAGCAGCGCCGCCTGCTGCAGAAGGTCGGCGGTGACCCGGCAAGCCAGGGCGACCGGCGGCGC
>NZ_JAMZBD010000095.1:0-8541 GCF_024158685.1 Halomonas sp. 707D4
GCGATGGTCACCGCCGTCGAGCGCTTCGTCGAGCGCGCCCCGGAGCACGACGGGCGCATCGCCTTTCTGATCACCGCCGACGAAGAAGGCCCGGCCATCGACGGCACCCGCGCGGTGGTCGAGCATCTGCGCGAGCGCAACGAGCGGCTGGACTACTGCATCGTCGGCGAGCCCTCCTCCACCGCCACCCTTGGTGACGTGATCAAGAACGGCCGGCGCGGCTCGCTCGGCGGGGTGCTGCACGTCAAGGGCGTGCAGGGCCACGTCGCCTACCCGCACCTGGCGAACAACCCCATCCACCAGGCACTGCCGGCGCTGGACGCACTTACCCGCGAGCACTGGGACGCAGGCAACGACTTCTTCCCGGCGACCAGCTTCCAGATCTCCAACTTTCGCGCCGGCACCGGGGCCACCAACGTGATTCCCGGCGAGATCGAAGTGGTGTTCAACTTCCGCTACTCGACCGAGGTGACCTGCGAGCAGCTGAAGGCGCGCACCGAGGCGATCCTCGACGCCCACGGGCTCGACGCCCACGTCGAGTGGACGCTCAACGGCGAGCCGTTTCTCACCGCCGAGGGCGCGCTGGTCGACGCCGTGGTCACCGGGGTGGAAGCGGTCACCGGGCAGCGGCCTATGCTCTCGACCAGCGGCGGTACCTCGGACGGACGCTTCATCGCCACGCTCGGCGCCCAGGTGGTGGAGCTCGGTCCCTTGAACGACACCATCCACAAGGTGAACGAGCGCGTGCGCGCCGAGGATCTCGAGGCACTCAGCCGTATCTACGAGGCCACGCTGGAGGCACTGTTCACACCGGCAGGGAGCCCGCCATGAGCGAACGCTTTCCGGATATCGAGGTGTATCTGAAAACCGTCGACCAGGACAACCTCGACGCATGGCTCGGCCAGACGCTTGCGACGAGTGCTCTGGCGCCGGCGGGCAAGGGCAAGTGGAAGGCGCGCGGGCGACACCTCGATCACGACGTGCCGATCCTGCTGGTGGAGAAGGCCGCCGACGGCTTCGCGAGCCTCTGGTTCGACAGCCCCCATACGCCTTGGGAGGACGACCGCGCCTGTGCGCAGGCCGTCGCGAAGGCCTTGGGCGTGGAAGTGCGCTGCTCGCTGGGCGGCTGGCACCCGGGCGACGATCCGGACGCCTTCTGGCAGGTGCTGCCGGACGGTCGCGAGCAGGCGATCACCTGGCCGGACTCCGGGCGCTGAGCGACGCCCCAACGACATCGGCCCCGCAGAGCGGGGCCGATGGCAGGGAGCGAGTCGTCTAAGCGAACTAGGACTCGATGATGCTCACGTCGTCGGCCTGCAGGCCGCGGTCGTTCTGGATCACGTGATAGCGCACGATCTGGCCCTCGGCCAGCATGCGCGGGCCACGGCCGCGAATGGCGCGAAAGTGGACGAACACGTCCTCGCCATTGTCGCGGGTGATGAAGCCGTAGCCCTTGTTGGTATTGAACCACTTCACCTCGCCCTCTTCGCGCCCGTCGTTGGGGTCGATCACGTCCTCGGGCTCCTCGTCCACCGCCGCTGCCGGCTGGCGCGCGGCAGGAACCGCACGCGCGTACTCGGCGGCGACGACCACGGGCGGTGCAAAGGCGGCCGCCGCGAGCGTGCCGACCAGCAGCATGATGAAGCTACCCAGCGCCACGGCGACATACACACCCGCCGTGCCGATGATGGCGAGTTCCGCCAGCCACTGCTCGGCGAGCGGCGCGTCGGTCAGATGAACGAGACCGGCCAGCAGCAGCGGCGTGGGCGCGGCGAGCAACACACTGATCAATAAACAGCGAACAACAACTTTTGGGTTCATAGATGTTAAAAGCTCTCTTGTTGTAGAAGTACCAAACAAAGGAAAATACTCGAAGCGATTATAGCAACCCCTCTCATTGGCGATAAATGCTGATGCGAACTCGATTTAAACCACACGCCGGCCACGCCCGGTCACCCCGAGCCTGCCCGACGAGGAAACGATCTTATCATGCCCGATGACGCCACGCCCGCCACGCTCGACCAACGTCTCGAGGCGCTGGAAACCAGGCTCGCCTACCAAGAGCACTGGCTGGACACCCTGGATCAGGCCGTCGCCCAGCAGGAGCGCCGGCTCGACAAGCTCGAACAGCTCAGCGCCCTGATGCGCGAACGGCTACGGGAACAGCACCAGGCACTGAGCGCCCAGAACGACGGCGGGGCACATCGCCTGGAAGACGACGTGCCCCCGCACTATTGAGCTGTCGGTGACGTTGATAGCGACACCGAGCGCGGCTCGTCAGATCACTCGGCCTCGTTCACCACGGCGGCGCCGTACAGGCGCCGGTACTCCTCGGGCAGGCGCTTGGGGCGACCGGTGGAGAGCGCCACGCAGGCAAAGCGCGTGCGGGCGGCGAGCAGTGTGCAGGCATCACCCACGCGCTTGAGCTCGAAGCGCCGGGTGAGGCTCGTGCGCCCGTCGCAGGCGACGATCCAGGTGGCCAGCACCAGCGCGTCACCAGCGAAGGCCGGGGCGAGGTAATCGAGCTCGTGGCGGTGCACCACCATCGCCCGGTCGAGCGCCCGGTAACGGGCGAGATCCAGTCCCAGCGCCTCGGAGTGGGCCCAGCTGATCTGCTCGACCCAGCGCAGGTATTCGCCGTTGTTGACGTGCCCGAACGCATCGATCGCCGTCTCCTCGACGGCGATCTCGAGGGTGAAGGGCGTCGGCAGACTCCACTGCATGGGCGCTCCTTGCAAACTCATGAGGCAGGATCAGTCGCGATAGACGCGCACGCCCAGCGCCTTGAGGTAGGCGGTTTCGGGAATCGCCGGGTGCACCGGGTGATCCGGTCCCTGGTGGCCCTGGAAGATGAGCTGGCCGTGGCGGTCCTGATGGCGCACCGCGCCGCGCACCACGTCGACCAGCCGGTCGTGAGCCAGGTGCATCGAGCACGATGCCGACAGCAGCAGGCCATCGCGGCCCAGCAGGCGCATCGCCTCGCGGTTGAGCCGCGCGTAGGCGCGCTCGCCGTTGGGGATGTCCTTGCGCTTCTTGATGAACGCCGGCGGGTCAAGGATCACCACGTCGAACTGCTCGCCGTCGGCCTTGAGCGCGGCCAGTACATCGAAAGCATCGCCTTCGCCGATGGCGACCTGCTCCTGCACGCCGTTGAGCTCGGCGTTGCGCGCCACCTGCTCGAGCGCCTTGTTCGATGCGTCCACGCAGAGCACCTCGGAGGCGCCGCTGGCCGCGGCCTGCACGCCCCAGCCGCCCACGTAGCTGAACACGTCGAGCACCCGCTTGCCCGCCACCTGGGCGTTGAGCCAGGCACGGTTGACGCGGTGGTCATAGAACCAGCCGGTCTTCTGACCGTCGAGCACCGGCACCGCGAAGCGCACGCCGTTCTCCTCGATCAGCACCTCGTCGGGAAGCACGCCCTTGGCGATTTCGACCTGGGCTTCCAGCCCCTCCTGGCGACGCCCGCCGGTGTCGTTGCGGAACACGATCACCTCGGGCTTGATCACCTTCTCGAGCGCGTCGACGATCTCGTCGGCCAGCGCCTGCATGCCGGCAGTGTTGAGCTGCACCACCAGCACGTCGCCGAAACGGTCGATGACCAGCCCCGGCAGCAGGTCGCCTTCGCCGTGGATCAGGCGGTAGAAAGGCTTGTCGAACATCCGCTGGCGCAGCGCCAGCGCCTGGTTGAAGCGGTGGACGAACAGCGAGCGGTCCAGGCGCATCTCCGGATCGCGGGACATGATGCGCGCGCTGATCAAGGAGTGCGGGTTGACGTAGGCGACCCCCAGGGCCTTGCCATTGGAGGCCTCGATCAACGCGGCCTCGCCGGCGGCGAACTCCTTGAGCGGGGTCGCCTTGGTATCCACCTCGTTGGAGTAGATCCACAGATGCCCCGCCTTCAGGCGGCGGTCGGCATTCTTGTTCAAGCGCAGGCGTTGGGTCACAGGTCTCTCCAAAAGCATCGGCAAAGCATGAGGTTGAGTTTAACGCTGGCAGCCCGGACAGAAAACACTCGCCCGCTGGCCCAGGGTAATACGCTTGAGCAGCGTGTGGCAGCGCGGGCAGGGCTGGTCGTGACGCCCGTAGACGTTGAGCCGCTGGGCGAAGTAGCCGGGCTCGCCCTGGCCGCTGACGAAGTCGCGAAGGGTCGTGCCGCCTTGGGTGATCGCGGCGGCCAGCACCTCCTTGACCGCCGTCGCCAGGTGATCGTAGCGCGCCCGCGAGATGCGCCCGGAACTTCGCCGCGGGTCGATCCCGGCGATGAACAGCGCCTCGGTGGCGTAGATGTTGCCCGCCCCGACCACCACCTTGTTGTCCATCAGAAACGGCTTGACCGCCACCCGCTTGCCGCGCGACAGCCGGTAGAGCCACTCGCCGTCGAAGGCGTCGCTCAGGGGCTCCGGGCCCAGGTGAACGAGGCGCGGGTCCCGGGTGTCGTCACCTCGCTGCCAGTCGACGAAGCCGAAGCGGCGCGGATCGTGGTAGCGAAGCACCACGCCCTCGTCGGTGACCACGTCGACGTGATCGTGCTTCTTGGGCGTGTCGCCCACCCGGGCGATGCGCAGGCTGCCGGACATGCCCAGGTGCCAGAGCAGCGTCCCCTGCCCTTCGATCGGCAGGCGCAGGTACTTGGCCCGCCGCGTGATCGAACCGACCCGGGCCCCCACCAGGCGCGCCTCGAAATCTTCCGGCACCGGCACCCGCAGGCGGCGGTTGCGCACGCGCACTTCGGTGATCTCGCGCCCTTCGAGGTAAGGGGCGATGCCGCGACGGGTGGTCTCGACCTCGGGCAACTCGGGCATGGGGGCACCTCATGATGGCCATCGATCATGACGGTGGCGTGGCGTCTCGCCACGCCGAATGTACAAATACAGATATGCAAATACAGATATACAAATACAAAGACCCGGCTTTCAGGGCCGGGTCTTCGACAGGCGCTCGCCTGCGGTGAAAGCCGATCGTGCAACCGAGGTTACTTGATCTTGGCTTCCTTGTAGATCACGTGCTTGCGAACCACCGGATCGTACTTCTTGAACTCGAACTTGTCGGGGGTGTTCCGCTTGTTCTTGTCGGTGGTGTAGAAATGGCCGGTACCGGCGCTGGATACCAGACGAATCTTGTCGCGCATGGTTCAATCTCCCAGAATAGGTCGCTAACGGATGGCGTTGAGCGTGCTTAGATGGCGTCGCCGCGCTTGCGGATGTCGGCCAGCACGGTTTCGATGCCTTTCTTGTCGATGATGCGCATGCCCTTGGAAGAGACGCGCAGCTTCACGAAACGGTTCTCGGATTCGACCCAGAAACGGTGCGTGTGCAGGTTCGGCAAGAAACGACGACGTGTCTTACGCTGGGAGTGTGAAACGTTGTTACCAGTTACCGGACGCTTGCCGGTAACCTGACATACTTTGGACATGAGAGCCTCCAACCGCTTGGCCAGGGTATAAGCCTGAGTGTTCAAAACTGTCGGGCAAACCGGAAGGGAGGGAGTCGACGCAGTTAAGGCCTAGCTGTACCCAGATCCGTTATTCAACCCAAGTTTAAAGGTGGCACTTTATACCAGAGCGACCACCCGGCGGCAAGCAAAAGCGTGCCCAAAGCGGCAAAAAGACCCGCTTGGCGGTCGAACGTCCGGCTTTTGGTTACAGCCAGCCGCGCTCGGCAAAAGAGATCACATCGGCATCGCCCACCACGAAGTGGTCGAGCACGCGCACGTCGAAAAGCCCCAGCGCCTGGCTCAGGCGTTCGGTGATTCGCCTATCGGCGTCGCTTGGCTCGGCCACCCCGGAGGGGTGGTTGTGCGCCAGGATCACGGCCCCGGCGTTGAGCTCGAGAGCGCGCTTGGCGACGTCGCGCGGATAGACCGATGCGCTGTCCAGTGTACCGCGAAACAGCGCCTCGTAGCGAATGATTCGATGCTGGGTATCCAGAAACAGTACCGCGAACTCCTCGTGGCCGAGGTGTCTGAGCTGCGAGCGCAGGTAGTGGCGCACCAGCGCCGGCGAGGTCAAGGCGTTGCCCCGGGCGAGCTGGGCGGCCAGGTGGCGCCGCGAGAGCTCGAGGGTCGCCTGGAGCTGGGCGAACTTTGCCGCGCCCAGCCCGTGGGCCTGGCAGAAGGCGCTCTGGTTCGCCTCCAGCAAGGGGCGCAGGCCGCCGAAACGGGACAGCAGATCGCGGGCCAGGTCCACCGCCGAGCGGCCCTTCACGCCGACGCGCAGAAAGATCGCCAGAAGCTCCGCGTCTGAGAGCGCCTGGGCACCCAGCGTCAGCAGTTTTTCCCGCGGGCGCTCGCCCTCGGGCCAGTGATTGATCCCCATCGCCTCCCCCATTGCCGAACCAAACCTCGATGCTCACCATACCTAGCCTAGAAGGCGGCGGTCGAATCTGCCAAAAGAGGCGCCCGAATGGTATGGTGAGCACCTTTGGAGCGGGCCCGGCGCCCGGCTCGAGCGGGTCTCATCGTGGAGTGAACATGGCTTCGAACCAGGCATGGCCAAGCGCATCCCTTGTCGGCAAGCGCATCCTTCTCGGCGTCAGTGCCGGCATCGCCGCCTACAAGAGCGCCCAGATCGTCCGGCTGATCAAGCAGGCCGGCGGCGAGGTGCGCGTGGTGATGACCGACGGCGCCCAGGCGTTCATCACGCCGCTCACCCTGCAGGCGCTTTCCGGCGAGGCGGTGCGCACGTCGCTTCTGGACCCGGCGGCGGAAGCCGGCATGGGCCATATCGAGCTCGCCCGCTGGGCGGACGCGCTGCTCGTCGCCCCGGCCACGGCGGATCTGATCGCCCGCCTCGTCCACGGCCTAGCGGATGACCTGCTCACCACCTTGAGCCTGGCCTGCGAGGCGCCCCGGCTGATCGCCCCGGCCATGAACCAGGCGATGTGGCGCCACCCGGCGAGCCGTCGCAACGCCGCCCTGCTCAATGAGGATGGCTGGCAGGTGATCGGCCCCGCCGCCGGCGAGCAGGCCTGCGGCGATGTCGGCCCCGGGCGCATGAGCGAACCCGAGGCGATCGTCGAGGCCCTCGCCCGGCGTCTCGCCCCACCATTGGAGACGCCCCGCCCGCGCGCGGTGATCACCGCCGGCCCTACCCGGGAGGCGCTCGACCCGGTGCGCTATCTCTCCAACCACAGCTCCGGCAAGATGGGCTACGCGCTGGCCGCCGCCGCCGTCGAGGCGGGCTTCGACACCACCCTGATCAGCGGCCCGGTCGATCTGGCCACCCCGCCGGGTGTCACCCGCATCGACGTGGAGAGTGCGCTTGAGATGCATGAGCAGGCGCTGCGTCTCGCACCAAAGGCGGCCCTGTTCATCGGCTGCGCCGCCGTGGCCGACTACCGCGCCGAGCAGACCGCCGAGCACAAGCTCAAGAAGGTGGATGAAGGCGACACGCTCACCCTGACCCTCACCAAGAACCCTGACATCATCGCGGACGTTGCCGCCCTCGCGCCTGGCGAGCGCCCTTTCGTGGTGGGCTTTGCCGCCGAGACCCGAGACGTTTCCCGCTACGCCACCGACAAGCTCGCCCGCAAGAACCTCGATCTCGTGGTGGCCAACGACGTGGCGCGCCAGGGCCTCGGTTTCGGCAGCGACGACAACGCCGCGACGCTTGTCTGGCGCACCCCGGCGGGCATCGAGAGTCTCGATGCAAAGGCGCAGCCCAAGCGTGCACTGGCGCGCCTGATCATCGACCACGCCCTTACATTGACCGTCAACCCCGATGGAGCCGCTCCATGAGCCTTACCGCGTCACAGCGCACCCTGAAGTGCAGGGTGCTCGACGAACGCCTGCACGACTACCTTCCCACCTACGGCTCCGCCGGCGCCGCCGGCATGGACCTGCGCGCGCTGCTCGACGCGCCGCTGACGCTGGCTCCCGGCGAGTGCCAGCTGGTGCGCACCGGCCTTGCCATCCACATCGAGGACCCGACCCTGGCCGGCGTGATCCTGCCCCGCTCGGGGCTCGGCCACAAGCACGGCATCGTGCTCGGCAACCTGGTGGGGCTGATCGACTCGGACTACCAGGGCGAACTCAAGATCTCGGTGTGGAACCGCGGTCAGGAGAGCTTCACCCTCGAGCCCTTCGAGCGTCTCGCCCAGTACGTGCTGGTCCCGGTGGTCCAGGCCAGCCTCGAGATCGTCGAGAGCTTCGAGCACAGCGCGCGCGGCGACGGCGGCTTCGGCAGCACCGGGCGCGGCTGAGCCCTTTCCCTTCGGCTGACTTCAGGAGTCGCCCATGACGGTACCCGCTTCGATATTTCGCGCCTACGACATTCGCGGCGTGGTGGACGACACCCTCACCGAGGCGGGCACCGCCCTGATCGGCCGTGCGATCGGCAGCGAGGCAATCGCGCGCGGCGAGCGTGCGGTGATCGTCGCCTTCGACGGCCGCCTCTCCGGGCCCCGGCTCAAGGCGGCGCTGATCACGGGATTGACGAGCACCGGGGTCGAGGTGATCGACATCGGCCGGGTGCCCACCCCGGTGCTCTACTTCGCCACCCACACCCTCGGCGAGACCCGCTCCGGAGTGATGATCACCGGCAGC
>NZ_JAMZBD010000096.1:0-8516 GCF_024158685.1 Halomonas sp. 707D4
TCTACGAACTGGTCAAGGCGTGCCCGCCGCTGGACGTCAATTCGGCCTACGCTTACCTCTTGCTGGCCACCCAGTTCCGCGATACCTGCGCGGTGGCCACCAACGAGGAGGGCGAGATCGTCGGCTTCGTATCCGGATACGTGAAGGACAATGCGCCCGATACCTTTTTCCTCTGGCAGGTGGCGGTGGGCGAGAAGGCCCGCGGCACCGGCCTCGCGCGTCGTCTGGTCGAAGCGGTGATGTCCCGCGACGAACTCGACGACGTGCACCATCTTGAAACCACCATCACGCCGGACAACCTGGCGTCCTGGGGGCTCTTCAGGCGCCTGGCCGCACGCTGGCAGGCGCCTCTCAACAGTCGTGAATACTTCTCCACCGAGCAGCTCGGCGGCGAGCACGACCCGGAAAACCTGGTGCGCATCGGGCCTTTCCAGACGGACCGCATCGTCTGAGCCCGGGCGCCGAAGCGACAGGCTCCCCCTTGCAGAAGCATTAACAGGCCCTCGTCGCGAGGGCAGTCTAAGTCATCGAAAAGGAGGTCAAGATGCAGACCCAGACGTTTGAACGCATGGAATCCAACGTTCGCACCTACTCACGTTCGTTCCCGGTGGTATTCACCAAGGCGCAGAACGCTCGGCTGACCGATGAGAACGGCCGCGAGTACATCGACTTTCTCGCCGGTGCGGGTACGCTCAACTACGGGCACAACAACGCGCACCTCAAGCAGGCGATGATCGACTACCTGTCGACGGATGGCGTGGTTCACGGCCTCGACATGTGGACTGCTGCCAAACGCGACTACCTGGATACGCTCGAAGAACTGATCTTCAAGCCGCGCGGGCTCGACTACAAGGTCCACCTGCCGGGCCCCACCGGTACCAACGCCGTCGAGGCGGCCATTCGCCTGGCACGTGTTGCTAAAGGTCGCCACAACATCGTGACCTTCACCAACGGGTTTCACGGCGTCACCATGGGGGCGCTGGCCACCACGGGCAACCGCAAGTTCCGCGAGGCCACCGGCGGCATTCCCACCCAGGGCGCGAGCTTTCTGCCTTACGATGGCTACCTGGGCGATCATGCCGATACGCTCGACTACTTCGAGAAGCTCTTGGGCGACAAGTCCGGCGGCCTGGACGTGCCGGCGGCGGTCATCGTTGAAACGGTGCAAGGCGAGGGCGGTATCAACGTCGCGGGGCTCGACTGGCTCAAGCGTCTGGAAGGCATCTGCCGCGCTCACGACATCCTGTTGATCATCGACGACATTCAGGCAGGCTGCGGGCGTACCGGCAAGTTCTTCAGCTTCGAGCACGCCGGCATCAAGCCCGACATGGTCACCAACTCCAAGTCGCTTTCCGGCTTCGGGCTGCCGTTCGCCCACGTCCTGATGCGCCCGGAGCTCGACCAATGGAAGCCGGGCCAGTACAACGGCACCTTCCGCGGCTTCAACCTGGCCATGGTGACCGCTACCGCGGCACTCAAGAAGTACTGGTCCAACGATACCTTCGAGCGCGACGTCCAGCGCAAGGCGCGCATCGTCGAGGAGCGCTTCCAGAAGCTCGCCAAGCTGTTGAGCGACAACGGCATGCCCGCCACCGAGCGCGGCCGCGGCCTGATGCGCGGCATCGACGTGGTCGATGGCGCGATCGCCGACAAGATCACCGGGATGGCCTTCGAACATGGCCTGATCATCGAGACCAGCGGCCAGGATGGCGAGGTGGTCAAGTGCCTGTGCCCGCTGACCATCACCGACGAGGACCTGATCGAGGGCCTGGACATCCTCGAGAAGTGCGTCGAGGCCGTTGCCGGTCAGAAGTGACGTTCACACCCTGACACGATATTCAACCCACGGTGGCCTCCCGGGCCACCATGCAAGGAGCACAGCGATGATCGTTCGCAACCTGGAAGAAGCCCGCAAGACGGATCGCCTGGTCACCGCCGAGAACGGCAACTGGGACAGCACGCGCCTGGTGCTCGCCGAGGACAAGGCAGGCTTCTCGTTTCACATCACCCGTATCTTCCCGGGGACCGAAACTCACATTCACTACAAGAACCACTACGAAGCCGTGTTCTGCTACGAAGGCGAAGGCGAAGTGGAGACCATCGCCGATGGCAAGATCTGGCCGATCAAGGCTGGCGACATCTACCTGCTGGATCAGCACGACGAGCATCTGCTGCGCGGTAAGGAAAAGGGCATGACCGTGGCCTGCGTGTTCACGCCGCCGCTCACCGGCAAGGAAGTGCACCGCGAAGACGGCTCCTACGCGCCGGCCGACGAGTAATAAGGTCGGCCAGGAGATGAAGAGGCAGCCCATGGGCTGCCTTTTTTGGGTGGAGTGGCTGCATTGATCGAGCACCCTATCTTCCCATCTGGTAGTTCGCATAATATATATTATGTTAAATAAGCGACGTATCGATCTAAAACACGGCGCCGTATTGGACAAGCAAGCGCACTTCTTCATATCATTCGTGCTCTCGATTGTTAAGGAATCTCCTCGTTATGCGTCCACGTATTGGTTGGCTGATGGCAGGTATGCCGCTTCTGTTGGCAGGTTGCGCGATGAATCAGCCGGAGTCGAACGAACCCCCGCCCCTCAGCGAGGCCACGTTCGACGCGCGTATCGGGGAGCTTGAGGCATCGCTCGCCCAGCAGTGCGACGTCTCGAACCTGGAAAGCCGTCAGCTCGATCACCATCAGGTGCTCTTGTCCAACGTGCACGAAGTAGGCAGCCTGCTGCGAGCACTGCGCAGCGACGTGGCAGAGCTCGAGGCGCGCAACGAAGAGCCGGTCATCATTCGCGAAGAGTGCGAGATCGCTCAGGCGATGGATGACAAGGCACTACTTGGGCGCAGCGAGTGGGTCGGCTTTCCCGCCATTGGTACCTACCTGAAGGCGCGCATCGACTCCGGCGCCAATACCTCGTCGTTATCCGCCACCGACGTCACGCGTTTCGAGCGTGATGGCGAGAACTGGGTACGCTTCAAGCTGGCATTGAACGACGATGACGTAGTGGTCGATCGTGTGCGCGATGAGTGGGTCGAGGCGCCCATTCAGCGCCGGGTGCGTATCGTGCAGGCTTCCGGCGAGGAGTCGCGCCCGGTGATTTCACTTCTGATGACGCTGGGGCCGATCCGCGAGAACGTCGAGTTCACCCTGAACGACCGGACGCACCTGGACTTCCCGGTACTGCTGGGCCGGCGTTTCATGATGGATATCGCCACCATCGACGTGGCGCAGACCTATCTACACGAGCGACCCGAATTTCCCGGCGGCGAGCCCGCCGACCAGGCGGCGGACGATGAAGTCGCCGATGATCAGGACGACAAGGAAGAGTAAGTGCCCTCCTCCTTGGACCTACGCTGAAAGGAATCTCAATGTCACGCTTGCCCTTCTACTTGATCGTCGGCTTTTTGCTGCTGGCGGGAATCGCCACCAGCATCCATCGTCATATTCAATTCGAGATCCCCTGGGTACCCGGTGAGCAGCGCCAGGTATGGGAAATCGAAGCGGTCATCAGCTTCAATGCCCAGGGTGGCCCGGTCCAGGTGGATCTGGCGCTGCCCGCCAACCAGGCCGGCTACCGCGTGCTCACCGAGAATACCGCCTCTTCGGGTTACGGACTCTCCTACAGCGCCGACGAGCTTGGCCGCCAGGCACAGTGGACGATTCGCGAGGCCGCCGGCAGCCAGCAACTCTACTATTCCGTGCAGATGCTGGTCGCGCCGGATGCCCGCGCGCCAAACCAGCCGCCGCCGGGGCTCGCTACCCCCACGCCTTGGGAAAGCCCTTATGAGACCGCCGCCGACCAGCTCATCGAGCGCGCCTGGGCGCGCAGCGCCAACAACGCCACTTTCGCCCGCGAGCTGATTCTGGACATCAACGGCGAACGTCAGGGCGAGAACGCGCGGCTTCTGCTCACCCAGGAAGATCCTTCTGCGCTGATCGTGCGCCTGCTCAACCAGGCCGGCGTCCAGGCCCGCGAAGTGAGTGGCCTGATGCTCGAGGACGCCCGCCGTCGCCAGTCGCTGTCGAGCTGGATCCAGGTGTTCGACGAGCCCGGCGAGCAGTGGGCGATCTTCAACCCGATGACCGGCGAACGCGGGCGCCCGGAAAACCTGCTGCTGTGGGAAACTGGCGGTCGCGCGGTGCTCGAGGTGGAAGGCGGCACCAACTCCCAGGTGAGCTTCTCGATGCTCACCCACAATCAGCCCGCTTCGGCGGCGGTGCGCAATCATCGCTCCCAGGACACGCTGTTGAACTTCTCGATCCACAGCTTGCCGCTGGAGGAGCAGGCGCTGTTCCAGACCATCCTGCTGATTCCGATCGGCGCGCTGGTCGTGGTGCTGCTGCGGGTGTTCATCGGGGTGAAGACCTCCGGTACCTTCATGCCGGTGCTCATCGCGCTGGCCTTCATCCAGACCACGCTCTTGACCGGGCTGATCGGCTTTCTGTTGATCGTGGCGGTGGGCCTGGTCATTCGTAACTACCTCTCGTACTTGAACCTGCTGCTGGTGGCCAGGGTGTCGGCGGTGATCATCACGGTGATCGCGATCATCGCCGCCTTCACCGTGCTCGCCTACCGCATGGGGCTCTCCGCCGGTCTCACGGTGACCTTCTTCCCGATGATCATCCTGGCCTGGACCATCGAGCGGATGTCGATCCTGTGGGAAGAAGAAGGTCCGAAGGAGGTGCTGATCCAGGGCGGCGGCAGCCTGCTCACGGCGGTACTGGCGTACCTGGCCATGAACAACCCGTGGATTCGCCACATCACCTTCAACTTCCTCGGCGTCCAGCTGATTCTGATGGCGTTCATCCTGCTGCTGGGCAACTACACCGGCTATCGATTGCTGGAGCTTCGCCGCTTCAAGCCGATCACTGAAAACGAGAAGCCGTCATGAGCTGGCTTGCGAACTGGACCTGGCCGGGCCGGCTGAAGGACAAGGGCATCATCGGGATGAACCGGCGCAACATCCGCTACATTGGCCGCTACAACTCCCGAAAGCTCTACCCGCTGGTCGACGACAAGCTCAAGACCAAGCTGCTGGCCGAGAAGTACGCCATCACCACGCCCAAGCTGATCGGCACCGTCTCGACCCAGTTCGGGGTGAAGCACATCAGCGCGATGCTCGCCGGTCACAACGGCTTCGTGATCAAGCCCGCCAAGGGCAGCGGCGGCAAGGGGATCCTGGTGATCGAGAAGGTCATCGACAACGAGTTCGTCAAGCCCAGCGGCGCCCACCTGACGATCACCGATGTCGAACGTCACGTCTCCAACATCCTCTCCGGGCTCTATTCGCTCGGCGGCTCACCGGACGTCGCGCTGATCGAGACGCTGATCAACTTCGACGAGAGCCTGATGGAGTACACCTACGAAGGCGTACCGGACATTCGTGTCATCGTCTTCAAGGGCTACCCGGTGATGGCGATGATGCGCCTGTCCACTGCCGCTTCCGACGGCAAGGCCAACCTCCACCAGGGGGCGGTGGGCGTGGGGCTCAACATCGCCACTGGGGCGGCGCTCAGAGGCGTGCAGTTCGACCGCCCCTGTTACAGCCACCCGGACACCGGCCATGACTTGGCAAGCCTGCGCGTGCCCCAGTGGGATACCCTATTGAACCTGGCCGCGGGTTGTTATGAGATGACCGGGCTCGGGTACCTGGGGACCGACATGGTGCTCGACCGAGTACACGGTCCCATGCTTTTGGAACTCAACGCCCGCCCGGGACTCGCCATCCAGATGACCAACGGCGAGGGCCTTCGCCGCCGGCTGGATTTGATCGAACGCCAGCCCGACGGCGTGAGCGCCCAGGAACGCGTGGCCTTTGCCCAGCATCACTTCGCTCGTCGGAGTGAGCTGGGTGTCTCGCCTGACACGACGGCAGCGAACGCGTAAACTAGAGGTCTATCGTTCAGGGCGAGTCGTCATCATCATGAATACCAGCGCGTTACTCCAGCAGGCGGAATCCCAGTGCATCACGCGAGGCGTTCGCTTCACACCGATTCGCCGTCGGGTGCTGGAGCTGATCGTCGACAACGGCGGCGGCCTCAAGGCCTACGACCTGCTCGACCAGCTATCGAACGAACACGCTTCTGCCCGGCCACCTACCGTGTACCGCGCCCTCGATTTCCTGATCGCCGAGGGCTTCGTGCACCGCATCGAGTCCCAGAACGCCTATATCGCCTGCGCCTGTCCCGAGCATGCCCACGGTTTCCAGCTGCTCATCTGTCGGCGCTGCGGTCATGTCGAGGAACTTCACCTCGACGCCATCAGCGAAGAGCTTGCAAGCCTCGCCAAGGAGCGAGGCTTTCATATCGAACGCCAGACCATCGAGCTTCAGGGCCTGTGCGCCGAGTGCCGCGCGAACGGCGACAAGTAGCGCCCTGCTTTCCACCTTGCCACTCGAGTACGCTTTCATGTCCCGCTTCGACCCGCTTCCCCCCACGACGCTTTTCAAGGCGCTGGAGTCCGCCACCCGCGATGAGCCGCTACCGGCCATCAAGGCTCTTCTCGATGCCGCCAAATTCAACGCCGATGGGCTACTGCCGGCCATCGCCCAGCAGCATGACAGCGGCGAAGTGCTGATGATGGCATGGATGAACCGTGAGGCGCTGGAAGAGACGCTATCGACTCGCCGCGTGTGCTATTACTCGCGCTCGCGTGGGAAGCTCTGGCGCAAGGGTGAAACCTCGGGCCAGCAGCAGGCGCTGGTGAGTGCCGCGCTCGATTGTGATGGTGATACGGTGCTGGTGAAAGTCGATCAGACCGGACCTGCCTGCCATACCGGGCGCCGCAGCTGCTTCTATATCACCCTCGATGGCGAAAAGGCCGCCGTCGACAGCGAACCGCTGATCGACCCCGCGACGCTGTACAAGAAGGGCTGAATGAATATCATGCAGGCCATCGGCAAGAGGCTCGGCAAGGCGCTGGGTGCCGTGCTGATTGCCCTGGTGAAGGTGTACCAGTATACCTTGAGCCCCCTGCTCGGCCCGCGCTGTCGCTTCTGGCCGAGCTGTTCGAGCTATACCGTCGAAGCCATCCAGGTCCACGGCCCTTTCAAGGGGGGCTGGATGGCCTTCAAGCGCATCCTCAAATGCCACCCCGGCAGTGCCGGGGGCATGGATCCGGTACCCGGCGGTCGCAGTGAAGCGCTGTATCGCGAAGATGAAGACGGTGCCGCGCAAGCTCGCTGCGACTGCCCTGCCCGCCGGAAAAGATCCTAGGCGCTGCGCGCCACCTGATAGATACGCTCGAGCATGGCGTGCAGGCCGTTGCTGCGCGTAGGCGACAGATGCTTGTCGAGCCCCAGATCCTGCAGGAAGTGTGGCTCGGTGGCACGAATCTCCTCAGAAGTGCGCTCGCTGTAGATGCGCAGCAGAACGCCGATCAAGCCCGAAACGATCGCGGCATCGGACGTCGCCTTGAACACCAGCTTGTCGCCCTCCCTCTCGTGGTTCATCCAGACGTTCGACTGACACCCCTGGATCTTGTACTCCTCGGTCTGCCATTCGGCAGGAAACGCGGGCAGCTGCTTGCCCAGGTCGATGATGTACTGATAGCGATCCATCCAGTTGTCGAACATCTCGAACTCGTCGATCAGTTCCTGCTGGGCAAGCTCGGGGCCGGGCGTGCTCATGATCTCTCCTTGAAGCTCAATTGTTGAATTGACCACCATTATAACGCTCAAGGGCGCTCTTTTGTGAGCAAGCCGCCCAGACGGTGGCGCTGCTGCTCGGCGTGCCACTCGTCGGCTTCGGTATGCAGGTAGCGGCTGGTGGTCTCGAGCCGCGCGTGGCGCGCGCTCTCGGCCAGATAGCGCAGGCTCACGCCCGCCTGGGCCTGGTGGGTGATCGAGGTGTGACGCAGCCAGTGCGGGGTCGCGCACTTCAAGGCCTCGACATGTTCGCCTGCGCCTTGCTCCGCTTCCAGTGTCAGCGCAGCCTCCCGAAACGACCTCTTGATCAACCGGTAGAGCTGGTTGTCGCTGATGCCGCGAACGCCGTCGAGGGCACGAAGAAGTGGCGTGGTCTCATCGAAGCCGGGCGTCGGCGAAAGCCCGAGTGTCTGGCGCCACTCGGCAAGCGCTTGGCACATGTCCTCGGGCAGCGGAATGCGCGCACGCCTGTCGCCCTTGCCCGTGACCTCCCACCACCAGCGCCCTTCCCGGCGAACGAAATCACTCATCCTGGCCCCGGCCATCTCGCTGATGCGCGGGGCCAGTAGATAGGCGAAGCTGAAGATGAACCGTCGCCGCGACCATTCGAAGCGCTGCCGAGCGCTGGCGCCCTCCTCCAGCTCTCGATTCAGCCACCCCCAGAGCCACTGCCAGAGATCCTGCTCCAGGTAGCGCTCCACGCCGGCGCTCTGGTTATTGAGCCGGCGCGACTTGTCGCGCATCAGCCTGAAGGGGTTGTGCGCCACCCAGCCCGCCTCGACCAGCCAGCCATAAAGCCCCTGCAGGATCACCAGGCTCTGGCGTCGGCTCGACGGCGAAAGCCCCGCCCGGAACGGACGCCACGC
>NZ_JAMZBD010000097.1:0-8503 GCF_024158685.1 Halomonas sp. 707D4
CTACCTGCAGTACGGCATGGCGGAGGGGCGAATCATCGTCGCGACCGACGATGGCCTGTGGGGTTGACACCCGACGACCCCGCCGAAAGGCGGGGTTTTCGTTGGCCGCCACGCACGATAAAGACCGGTTGCTGTCGTAACGAGGCACTCGATTGCTACAATCGTGGCTTTTCTATCGACCGAGCAAGGAGACACGATGGCCGACCCCCTGGTGCTCAATCCAAGAGAGTGTGAAGGCAAGACCTGGCATCCGCCCCATGATCTCGCGTTCGCTGCATCGAGCGTATTGATTCCCCTGCATGGCCGGGAGCTTGCCAAGGCCGCGGCGTCCATGCCGCTGGCGCTGGTCGAAGTCGCCGGTGTCTGGCAACTGGTGGGCGTATGCGGGCTGGCCCTTGGCCATAACCTGTTCGTTCGCGAGGGCAAGTGGCTGGGCAGCTACCAGCCGGAGTGGCTGTCGACCTGGCCCTTCGAGATCGCCACGCGCGGCGAGCGGGGCTATGTCACCTTCGAGCGGGAGAGCGGTCTGGAGGATGTTCACGGCGCGGGCGAGCCGTTCTTCGACGATCAGGGCCAGATGAGCCCGGCCGTCGCCAGCCGCGTGGAAGCCCTGAAAGCGAGCTTTCCCCGCCATCAGGCCACCCGCAAGGCCGTCGCGGCGCTGGTCGAGGCCGGGGTGGTCACGCCATGGCCGGAAGCGCTCAAGCAGTCTCAGGGCGTGGCGCTCGATGGCCTCTACATGGTGGACGAGCCGGCACTGGCGAAGCTCGACGATGCGGCATTCCTCGAGCTTCGCAGGCTTCAGGCGCTGCCGATTGCCTATGCGCTCAATCTCTCCATCACGCAGACTCACCTGTTGGGCCGGTTGGCGCGACTGAACCCGGGGCAGGTGGCTACCCCGGATAATCTGGATAGCGTATTCGGCAACGACGACGACGAGTTCAGCTTCGATTTCGACAGTTGATCTAGCGGGCCATGCAGTATCAAAGGCGCTTCGGCGCCTTTTTTGTAGGGGGGCGTCAGTGCTCGCTCGATCGAGCGCAGTTATCCACATGAAAGCGATGGTGTACACTCGGCGCCTTACTTTCTGGGCGGTTCTTTCATGTCTTCTTCGCTTTTCAACGCGCTGCACCTGATGAAGGTTTTCGGAGCGGTGCTGGTCGTAACCTGTCACTATGCGGCGTTCTACTACGGCTTCTCCTTCTACAGTGACGGCACGGCCTGCTTTTTCGTGGTGGCGGGTTACTACGCGTTGAACTGGGAGCGTACCCGAGGCATTCACTATTTGCTCAAGCGCCTGGTACGGCTTTACCCGGCCTATCTGGTAGCGGTGGTCGCCTACCTTCTCACCCTCTCTCCTCCCCTGAATGACTGGCCTGGGTTGATCTTTCACCATCTTGCCTTCTTGCTGACGGTGCCGGACAAGGCGACGGCGTTCGCGCTGAATCCGCCGTTCTGGTCGCTTCCGGTGTTCTTCACCTTCTTTGCGCTGGTGGCTTTCTTGCCGCGCATCACCCCGCGCGCCTGGCAGGTGGGCGCGTTGATGCTGGTGGCATCTGCAGTAGCGTTATCACCCCTGACCGGTTGGCGAGACGGATATATCGAGCTGCTGGTGTTTCCGCTCCATCTGGGCGCCTTCTGGCTGGGGGGCTGGATTGGCCATCGAGCGCATCGACGTCCCATCACGCCGTCCCTGGGCTACAGCTGGCTGGCGATCGCCTTGATGGCATTGGCGGTGGGCTGTGGCCTGCTCTACCAGCCCGTGATCGAAGGTCTCTTTTTCAAGGCGGGTTACTACTATCGGGGGGCCATGGTGCTGGTTTTCGGGGCGCTGTTCTGGGCGGTGTTGCATAGCCGCCTGGTCGTTCGCCCTTCGCGGGTGCTGGCCTTTCTGGGCACCATCAGCTTTGGCGTCTATCTGTTTCACAACTTGCCGCCGATCTGGCTGGCGCCTTACCTGCCGAGCGCCCAGGCGCTGCCCGTGGCGGTAGGGCTTTCCATCCTGCTTGCCTGGGGTTCATGGGCGCTGGTGGAGGCGCCGTTTCTGCGTTTCTGCAAGCCGCGCCTGGCGCGCTGGATGGGCGCGCCAGGCGTGTAACGGCTACGGGGCGGGGGCGTTCATCACCTGGCGTAACGCCTGGAAATACTGCGCCGAGCCATAATCGGCGTTGTCCTCGCGTACCATGAACTTGCCGTGCTCTTCATCGGTACCGAAGCGCCCGTCCAGAATCGATACGAAGTAGGGAGATAGAAAGACCGCGCCGTTGTCATGGTGACGTGTCAGCGCCTGAGCCAACAGATCGGGATCCATGTTCGTCATGGGGTGCATTTCGGGTACGCCATAACGCTCGTGGCCCTTCTTGTCGAGCCAGTCGAAGAAGTAGTCAGCGTAGATGATCCCGCCGTAGAGGTTGATGCCCTGAGAGTAGTGCTCATTGGCGTTCAGTGAGGCGCTTGCGGCAAAAAGCTGCGGGTTCCACGAACCCTTGAATTCCGGGGCTATCTGATGAGAAAACACTTGCTCGGGCTCGAAACAGCTTTGGCTTATGATGTCCGCGTAGGTTTCGATCTCGTGTTGTACCTGATGCTCGCGAAATTCGTTCCAGAGCGCCGCCAGCGGGTTGTAATACACCGTGGTTTCCCGGGGCGGGTAGTCTGCCCAGAAGCGCAGTGACCCCGGAAGGGCGGCAGCAGGCTCTGGCAACTGGTAGCTGGCAACCGGCTCGGGAGTGCTTTGCTGTCGGTCGATCACCGCCAGGGTGTAGCGCTCGAGCAGGCTGGTTGAATCCTGGGTGACGATGCGCAGCTCGACGCTGTGCAACCCCGGCGACATGGTCTTGAAATCGAGATCATACCGGTACCCCACGTTGGAATCCTCCAGGCCGTCGATGGCCTGCGCGACGTCCAGGCGCGTCAGGTCTGTATCGGCTTCGCCGATGAATTGGCCATCGAGGTAGACATAGATATCGAAGGGCTCCCCGTTTGCATCAAACGCCCAGCCAAAAAAGGGTAGCTCGCCGTAGGCGTGGGCATCGAAATGCTCGAAGTAGTTATTGAGTGGTTGGCTTGCGATATCCTTGGAGGGCGCATTGATCTGCTCGAAACTCTCGAAAGACGACGACAGTGCGGCGTTGAGCCTGGAAATAGAGTCGAATCTCGTCTCCAGCCACTGGCGAAAGCGGGTTTGAGAGGGTTCGCTGTAGTCGGTGACTTCGAACGGTCGCTCGTAGCCCATGCCGCCCATGAAATCCGTGAAGAAGTGATGTGTTTCTCCAAGAGTGGTCACCGCACGTATCTTGTCGCGATCTTCCTGAGGAAGTCGGCATACTTCGTCGAGTACGGCATTCATCGCTTCAGTGCGCGCTCGCTGATAAAGCGCCTCGTCGTCGCCGAGCGACCACGGATAGATCGATGAAGAAAAGTAGTTGTCGATGGGAGAGCTGCCGTTAGCCAGCGCCATGAGGCTGCGCGGGTCTGCGGCGCTGGCGGCGGCCGCCGCGGCCTGGTCGTCCAGCACGAAGTGATTGCCGAACAGGTAGAACACCAACGAGCGTTCCGAGTCTTCGATCACTCCGAGATCGTGTCGAATGATGTCGCGGTCGACGTTGATCTCGCCATCATCGATGGATACGTAGGAAAGTAGCGGCATCCCCAGAGTGTAGCCAAGCTCGAAGCGACCATCTTCACTGACCATCGGGCCGATTCGAGAAAGACTTGCCTCGATCAGTGACGCCGCGCTCTCGTTACGTTGCATGCATGCTTGCCAAGCCTCACCACCGTCGACTATAGAGGTGTCGGCCACTGCGCTTTCGCAGCCACGCATGCCATCGATCATGGGTGAAATGAGGGTGGGTGTTTGGGCAAAAGTTGCACTTGATAGACAAAACGCCGGTAAAATTACCCTTTTCATAGAATTTTCCATTGTTACTGTTAATTGTTGTTGTCGTTTAGAGTCGACAGGAGAGCTGGCACATTTCGCTTAGGAAATGAGTTTATCCTGGGGATTATCGACCATCTACCCTCAAGCACTTTTCTGGTATTGTTACCGCCATGACGTTACTGGTAGCGGCGCGGTTTCGTGACGCTAGTAAGGTAATCGCTAATTTCAAGGAAGGGTACTGGTAGCATACCGGTACCTTGGGGCTTCAGGAGTAGAAATGAACATATTGGTAACGGGTGGTGCGGGTTTCATTGGCTCCGCTGTCGTGCGCTATTTGATCGATGAAACATCGCACAGTGTCGTCAATGTCGATGCCTTGACCTATGCGGGCAACCTGGAGTCGCTGGCCGAGGTCGAGCGTAACGAGCGCTACGTCTTCGAGCATGCCGACATCAACGATGGTGCCGCGATGGCTGCGCTCTTCGAGCGTCATCGGCCCGATGCGGTGATGCACCTGGCGGCGGAGTCCCACGTCGACCGCTCCATCGACGGGCCGGCGGCCTTCATCCAGACCAACATCGTCGGTACCTATACGCTGCTCGAAGCCGCGCGCCACTACTGGAAAGAGCTTCAGGGCAGCGCCCCGGAAAAGGCCGCCGGCTTTCGCTTTCACCATATCTCCACCGACGAGGTCTACGGTGACCTGGAAGGCCCGGAGGATCTGTTTACCGAACAGACGCCCTACGCGCCCAGCTCGCCGTACTCCGCCAGCAAGGCAAGCTCGGATCATCTGGTGCGCGCCTGGCACCGTACCTTCGGCCTGCCGGTGCTGATCACCAACTGCTCCAACAACTACGGGCCGTACCACTTCCCGGAGAAGCTCATCCCGCTGATGATTCTCAACGCGTTGGCGGGCAAGCCCTTGCCGGTGTACGGCAACGGCCAGCAGGTGCGCGACTGGCTCTACGTCGAGGACCACGCACGCGCTCTGGTCAAGGTGGTGACCGAGGGAGTGGTGGGCGAGACCTACAACATCGGTGGCCATAACGAGAAGACCAATCTCGAGGTGGTCGAAACCCTGTGTGACCTTTTGCAGGCGCGCGTGCCCGCCGAGCGGTCCTATCGCGAGCTGATCACGTTCGTGGCCGACCGCCCGGGCCATGACCTGCGCTACGCCATCGATGCCGACAAGATCGAGCGCGAACTGGGCTGGCGCCCGCAAGAGACCTTCGAGACCGGCCTTGCCAAGACCGTGCAGTGGTACCTGGACAACCGCCAGTGGTGGCAGCGCGTGCAGGACGGCAGCTATCAGGGCGAGCGGCTGGGCAGCTTGTGATGTCGAAAGCACCATTCTCGATCGCGATGAGGTAAAGGGAGTTGACCATGAAAATCTTGATCACTGGCGGCAACGGGCAGGTAGGGTTCGAGCTGCAGCGCCAGTTGGCCACTTCCGGCGAGACGTTTGCACCTACGCGTCGGGAGCTCGACCTGGCGGACCCGGCGGCGGTCTCGGCCTATCTCGAGCGTCAACAGTTCGATGTGATCGTCAATGCGGCGGCCTACACGGCGGTCGACAACGCCGAGTCCGACGAGGCGACGGCCACCCGCTTGAACGCATCGCTGCCGGGTCAGCTTGCGGCTTACTGTGCGGCCAACAATGCGCTGTTGATCCACTACTCCTCGGATTACGTCTATACCGGCGACGGCGAGACGCCCTGGCGAGAGAGCGATCCGGTCGGCCCGTGCAACGTATACGGCGATACCAAGCTTGCCGGTGACGAATCGGTGATGGAAAGCGGTTGCCGCCATGTGATCTTTCGTACCAGCTGGGTCTACAGCGCCTTCGGCAAGAGCTTTCTGGGCACCATGCTACGCCTGGGTGGCGAGCGTGAAAGCCTGAACATCATCGATGATCAGATCGGCGCGCCGACGCCTTCACGGCTGATCGCGCTGGTCACCCAGCAGGCGCTGGCCAAGTGGCTCGGTTCGGAGGGCAGCGATCTGGAAAGCGGGGTCTATCACCTGGCGCCGCGCGGGCATACCAGCTGGCACGGCTTCGCGCGCGAGATTTTCGAGCAGGCCCGAAAACATGGAATGGCACTTGCGGTGCGCGATGACAGGATCGGTGCCATTCCCACCAGCGAGTACCCGACACCGGCGACCCGGCCGCTGAATTCGCGCCTGAATGTGGGTAAAATCGAGCAGGCGCTGGGCATCACGATGCCGGATTGGCAAAGCCAGGTCGCACTGACCGTGCAAGAAATCGCAAGCTCGCGTTGATGCGAGCCATGAGCAAGGAAGAACACCATGCAACGTAAAGGTATCATTCTCGCCGGGGGAAGCGGCACGCGGTTGCACCCCATCACGCGCGGCGTTTCCAAGCAGCTTCTGCCGATCTACGACAAGCCGATGATCTATTACCCGATCTCGGTGCTGATGCTGGCCGGCATTCGCGAGATTCTGATCATCTCGACCCCGGAGGATCTGCCGCAGTACCAGAACCTCCTGGGCGACGGTAGCGCTTTCGGCGTTAGCTTCGAGTACGCCGTGCAACCAAGCCCGGACGGCCTGGCTCAGGCGTTCATCATTGGCGAAGAGTTCATTGGCGATGCTCCGGTGTGTCTGGTGCTGGGTGACAACATCTTCCATGGCCAGCACTTTTCCGAGCAGTTGAAGCGTGCATCGAACCAGCCAAGCGGCGCGACGGTCTTCGGCTACCTGGTGAAGGATCCGGAGCGTTTCGGCGTGGTGGCATTCGACGACAGCGGTACCGCCGTTTCCATCGAGGAAAAACCGGCCAAGCCGAAGTCGCCCTATGCGGTGACCGGACTCTACTTCTACGATAACGACGTGGTCGAGATCGCCAGGAAGGTCGAGCCTTCCGAGCGCGGCGAGCTCGAGATCACCAGCATCAACAATGCGTACCTGGAGCGTGGCGATCTGCGCGTGGAGCGTCTGGGTCGCGGGTTCGCCTGGCTGGATACCGGCACGCACGATAGCCTGCTCGAAGCGAGCCAGTACGTGCAGACCATCGAACATCGCCAGGGCCTGAAGGTGGCGTGCCTCGAGGAGATCGCCTGGCATCAAGGTTGGCTGAGCGACGAGCAGCTGCGCGACAGTGCCAATGCGCTATCGAAGACCGGGTATGGTCAGTATTTGCTCAATCGTCTGGATGCCGAGGGGAGTCACTGATGCAGGTCGAACAGACATCCTTGCCAGGAGTCGTGATCCTGACGCCGAAGGTATTCGGCGACGAACGCGGCTTTTTCATGGAGAGCTTCAACCAGAAGGCGTTCGAGGCGGCCACCGGTTGTACACGTGACTTCGTGCAGGATAACCATTCTCGCTCGCGTCAGGGGGTGCTTCGCGGCATTCACTACCAGCTCGAACAGCCCCAGGGAAAGCTGGTGCGCGTGACCCAGGGAAGCGTCTGGGACGTGGCGGTGGATCTGCGCCGTGGCTCGAGCCACTTCGGCCAGTGGGTAGGCGTGGAGCTTTCCGCCGAGAACAATCGCCAGCTGTGGGTGCCGGAAGGCTTCGGTCACGCCTTCGTGGTGCTCTCCGAAACGGCGGATTTCCTCTACAAGACCACCGACTACTACCATCCAGCCTCGGAGCAGAGCATTCGCTTCGACGACCCGACGCTGGGCATCGAGTGGCCCGCACTGCCGGTCGAGTTCGCGCTTTCCGAGAAGGACAAGGCAGGCAGTACGCTGACCGAGGCCAAGGTCTACGCGTGAGTTAGTATTTAATGAGGCCATCCGGCTCGAACGCCCGTTGTCATCATTGATGGCAACGGGCGTTTTTGTTTACGCCTAACTTTACTTTTCACTGTCTCTGCCGTTAGGGTTTCACAGGCTTTTGCAAGACCCTGGCAACGCGAGGCTTTATGGCGAAGACGACGACCTCTCTTTCCACGCTGGTGCATCGCGGCGGGGCCAGCGGTGTGACCGGAAGCTGTCATCAGCTTTATATGGATGACACGCATTCGTTGCTGGTCGATTGCGGGCTGTTTCAGGGTGATGATGCCGATTTACGCGCTTTCGATCAGCTCACTATCGATTTCGAGATCGCCTCGCTGCAGGCGTTGGTGATCACCCATGTCCATATCGATCACGTGGGGCGCCTGCCGTATCTGTTGGCCGCCGGGTTCACCGGCCCGATTCTTTGTTCGATTCCTTCCGCTCGGCTGCTGCCGTTGGTGCTGGAAGACGCCTTGAAGATCGGCTTTACCCGTGACCGGGCGTTGATCGAGCGCTTTCTGGAACACATCGAGCGTCAGTTGGTACCGCTCGAGTACGGCCGCTGGCACACGGTACTCGAGAGCGCATCACGCCACGCGCGAATCAAGCTGCGCCGGGCAGGGCATATTCTGGGGTCGAGCTATGTGGAGGTGGCACTGCGTGAACCTGCCACCCGGCGTCGCGAGCGCGTGGTGTTCTCCGGTGATCTCGGTGCGGCGAACTCGCCGCTTCTGCCTGCGCCCCGGCCGCCTGCCAAGGCCGATCTGCTGGTGCTCGAGTCCACCTATGGCGGGCGCTACCACGATCGACGCCACCAGCGCACGCGCACCCTGAAGCAGGCCATCGAGCGGGCACTCGACAATGATGGTACGGTCATCAT
>NZ_JAMZBD010000098.1:0-8485 GCF_024158685.1 Halomonas sp. 707D4
CGGCGTCGAGGTCGAACACCTCGCCGGTGCTGGAGAACCCGAGCGGCGGCAGCAATACCAGCGACCCCTGGGCCAGCAGCTCCTTGATGGCGGTGGCGCTCAAGGCGGACAAGCTGATCCTGCTCGGCGACTCCGAGGGTCTGGCGGACGAGAACGGGACGCTGCTGCGCCAGCTCACCCCGGCGGAGGCGGAGCCGCGCCTGGCCGCCGCCGAGCCCGGAAGCGAGCTTGCCCGCCACCTGAGCGCGGCGGCCAGCGCCGCGCGTCAGGGCGTGGCGCGCACCCACCTTCTATGCTGGCGCGACCACGATGCGCTGCTGGGCGAGCTCTTCACCCGCGACGGCGTGGGCACCATGATCACCGAGCACCGCTACGAGCAGCTCAGGCCGGCCACCCTCAACGACGTGGGCGGGCTTCTGGAGCTGCTCGAGCCGCTGGAGCGGCGCGGCATGCTGGTGGCGCGCTCCCGCGAGCGCCTCGAGCACGAGATCGACGACTACCTGGTGATCGAGCGCGACGGCATGGTGATCGGCTGCGCAGCGCTGCACGTCTTTGCGGACACCACGGTGGGCGAGCTTGCCTGCGTGGCGGTGCATACCAGCTACCAGGGCGGCGAGCGGGGCGAGCGCCTGGTCGAGGCCATCGAGCGCCGTGCCCGCCAGCGGGGGCTGTCGGAGCTGTTCGTGCTGACCACCCACACCGCCCACTGGTTCGTGGAGCGCGGTTTCAAGAGCGCAAGCCTCGAGGAGCTGCCGACCCTCAAGCGCGAGACCTACAACCACGCGCGCAAGTCCAAGGTGCTGGTGAAAACCCTTAGCTGACGCGCGACCCGAGACGGGGCGGTGCAAAAACTGGATAATGGGCGCCATTCGCCGGCCGGTGCCGGCACACCCATCATCCCGGACACCCGCTCTATGGAAATCAAGGTCAACTACCTCGACAACCTTCGCCAGGAGGCGAAGTTCGACGACTTCAGCGTCATCGCCGACCAGCCGATCCGCTACAAGGGCGACGGCTCCGCGCCCGGCCCCTTCGACTACTTCCTGGCGTCCTCGGCGCTGTGCGCGGCCTACTTCGTCAAGGTGTACTGCAACGCACGCAACATCCCGACCGAGAACATCCGGCTTTCCCAGAACAACATCGTCGACCCGGAGGATCGCTATAAGCAGATCTTCAAGATCCAGGTGGAGCTGCCCGAGGACATCTCCGACAAGGATCGCCAGGGCATCCTGCGCTCCATCGACCGCTGCACGGTGAAGAAGGTGGTGCAGACCGGCCCGGAGTTCCAGATCGAGGTGGTCGAGAACATCGACGAGGACGCCCAGGCGCTGTTGATGGGCACACCCGAGGGCGGCGAAACCTTCATCGCGGGCAAGGATGCGCCGCTCGAGCAGACCATCGCCCGCATGAGCGGAATCCTTGCCGATCTCGGCATGAAGATCGAGATCGCCTCCTGGCGCAACATCGTGGCCCACGTCTGGTCGCTGCACATTCGCGACGCCGCCTCGCCGATGTGCTTCACCAACGGCAAGGGGGCGACCAAGGAGAGCGCGCTGTGCTCGGCGCTGGGGGAGTTCATCGAGCGGCTGTCGTGCAACTTCTTCTACAACGACCAGTTCTTCGGCGAAGAGATCGGCGATGCCGCCTTCGTCCACTACCCGAGCGAGAAGTGGTTCCAGCCGGGGCCGAACGACGAGCTTCCCGAGGAGATCCTCGACGCGCACACCCGGGAAATCTACGACCCGGAAGGCGAGCTGGCCGGGTCGAACCTATTCGACACCAACTCCGGGCGGCCGGATCGCGGCATCGTCTCGCTGCCCTTCACGCGCCAATCCGATGGCGAGACGGTCTACTTCCCGTCGAATCTGATCGAGAACCTGTTTCTGAGCAACGGCATGAGCGCCGGCAACACCCTGGCGGAAGCCCAGGTGCAGTGCCTCTCGGAGATCTTCGAGCGCGCGGTCAAGCGCGAGATCCTCGAGCAAGAGCTCGCGCTTCCCGACGTGCCGCCGGCGGTGATCGCCCGCTACCCGAGCATCCAGGAGGGCATCGCGGCGCTGGAGGCCCAGGGCTTCCCGGTGCTGGTCAAGGACGCCTCCCTCGGCGGGCAGTTCCCGGTGATGTGCGTGACGCTCATGAACCCGCGTACCGGCGGCGTGTTCGCCTCCTTCGGGGCGCACCCGAGCTTCGAGGTGGCGCTGGAGCGCAGCCTCACGGAGCTTCTTCAGGGGCGCAGCTTCGAGGGCTTGAACGACCTGCCGCTGCCGACCTTCAACTCCCAGACCGTCGCCGAGCCGAACAACTTCGTCGAGCACTTCATCGACTCCGTCGGCGTGGTCTCCTGGCGCTTCTTCAGCGCCCGTTCGGACTTCGAGTTCGCCGAGTGGGACTTCTCCGGCAGCACCGAGGAGGAGGTCGACACCCTGATGGGCGTCTTCGAGGAGCTCGGCGCCGAGGTATACATGGCGGTGCACGAGGACCTCGGCGCGCCGGTGTGCCGCATCCTGGTGCCGGGCTACTCCGAGGTCTACCCGATCGAGGACCTGATCTGGGACAACACCAACAAGGCGCTCGACTACCGCGAAGACATCCTCGAGCTGCACGGGCTAAATGATGAGGCGCTTACGGCCCTGGTCGAGCGCCTGGAAGAGAGCCAGATGGACGATCACGCCGACATCATCACCTTGATCGGCATCGAGTTCGACGAGAACACGGTCTGGGGCCAGCTCACCATCCTCGAGCTCAAGCTGCTGATCTTTCTGGCGCTGGGTCGCCTCGAGGAGGCGCTGGAGTGCGTCGAGATGTTCCTCCAGTACAATGACAATACCGTCGAGCGGCGGCTCTTCTACCAGGCCGTGCAGGCGGTGCTGGAGATCGCCCTCGACGACGAGCTCGAGCTCGACGACTACCTGCCCAACCTCACCCGCATGTTCGGGGAAGAGACCATGGCAGCGGTGGTCGGCTCCGTCGACGGCAGCGTGCGCTTTCATGGCCTCACGCCCACCAATCGGCAGCTCGACGGCCTGGAGCGCCACCAGCGCCTGATCCAGAGCTACCAGAAACTCCACGCCGCGCGCGCCGCCAAGGCGGGGCTTGCGTGAACCACCTCACGGGAAACGACATGACACCGACGCTTCTTCATACCTCCTTGATCGCCGGCGCCCTGGCGCTGGCCCCCCAGGCCTTCGCGCAAAGCGACGAGCTGAGCCAGGAGGCGGTGCGCAAGCTCTACAGCGGGCGCATGATGCCCGACGAGCAGGTCGCGCTTTCGCGCCATATCGACCGGCTGTTCCCGACCCGCACGGTCGAGGCGGCGGCCGAGCCGCATCAGTTTGGCTCGCGTGACGCCTCGCTCGAGGAGTTCTCGCTGACCCACGAGGGTGTCACTTACGACATCTATGACTTCATGGCGCTCAACCGGGTGAGCGGTCTGATCGCGGTGCACGACAACGACGTGGTGTTCGAGCAGTACGCCCTCGGCAACACCGCCGATACCCCCTGGATGTCGATGTCGATCGCCAAGTCGATCTCCTCGACCCTGATCGGCGCCGCGCTCAACGACGGCCATATCGACAGCCTCGACGATGCGGTCACCCGCTACGTGCCGGCCCTCGAGGGCAGCGTCTATGACGACGTCAGCGTCGAGCAGATCCTGCTGATGGCCTCGGGCGTGGCCTGGGACGAGACCTACGCCGACCCGGCCTCCGACCGCCGCCGGATGCTCGAGGTGCAGCTTTCCCAGAAGCCCGGGGCGCTGCTCGAGTTCATGGGCAGCCTCGAGCGCGCCGCCGAGCCCGGCACGGTGTGGAACTACAGCACCGGCGAGACCCAGATCCTGTCGGCGATCATCAACGGCGCGGTAGGCAAGAGCGCCGCCGAGTATCTCTCCGACAAGATCTGGGCGGGGTTCGGCATGGAGACCGATGCGAAGTGGTGGCTCGACAGCGAAGAGGGCCAGGAGATCGGTGGCAGCGGGCTTCTGATCACCCTGCGCGACTACGCCCGCTTCGGCCAGTTCGTGCTGAATGAATACCACCAGCCGAACGTGCTGCCGGAAGGCTGGGTGGCGGAGTCGGCGCGGCCCCACGAGATCGGCGGCGAAGAGGTCGAATACGGCTACTCCTGGTGGCCGGAAGGCGACAACGCCTTCTCGGCGGTGGGCATTTTCGGCCAGTGGGTATTCATCGACCCGGACAACGACATGGTCATCGCCATGACCGGCGCTCAGCCCAAGGCCGAAGCCTTCGAGATCGTGCCGGTCACCCAGTTCTTCCACGCGCTGAGCGACCATCTGGCCGCCAGCGGCACACCGCGTTGAGCTAGCCGCGCAGCAGATCGCGCGGCGCCCGACGACCCCAGAGGAGACAGCGATGTTCATCACGGAGCAGCAACTCGAAGGCCAGCACGTGCGCCTGGAGCCGTTGAACGCCGGGCATATCGACGCGCTCGCCGAGGCGGTACGCGATGGCGAAGGGTGGGGGCTCTGGTATGCCAGCGTCCCCCATCCTCAAGAGATGGCCGCTTACGTCGAGCGGGCGATGGACGCGGCGAGCCACGGCGAGCTGGCCTACGCCGTGCGCCAGTTGGCCAGCGGCGACATCGTCGGCACCACGCGCTTTTACGACGTGAGTGCCGCCCATCGCCGGGCGCTGATCGGCTACACCTGGTACGCCGAGCGCGTGCGCGGCACGGCGGTGAACGCCGAGTGCAAGCTCTTGATGCTGTCGAATCTGTTCGAGGTCTCCCAGGCGGTGGCCTGCGAGTTTCGCACCCACTTCTTCAACCGCGCCTCGCGCGCGGCGATCGAGGCGCTGGGGGCGAAGCAGGACGGTATTCTGCGTGCCCACCAGATCCTTCCCGACGGCTCGCTGCGCGATACCGTGGTCTACTCGATCGTCGCCTCCGAGTGGCCGGCGGTGCGCAACCAGCTCGAGAGCAAGCTGGCGCGCTTCGCGATGGTGTGAGAGGCGTTGTCAGGAGCGTTTTACCCCTGGCTTTCCAATGCGTTCGGTTCGCTTGGCTACCTCGTCGAATCGAACCCCTTTTCTAACGTTCTGGCGTCAGCACCAGCACCCCCAGCGGCGGCAGCGTGAGCGAAAGGCTCGCGCTCTGGCCGTGCAGCGGGGCGTCCGTGGCGGTGATCGCGCCGAGGTTGCCCAGGTTCGCGCCACCGTAGCACTCGGCGTCGCTGTTGAGCCGCTCGACCCACGTGCCCGCCCGGGGCACGCCCAGTCGGTAGCCGTGGCGCGGCACCGGGGTCAGATTGGCGACGACCAGCGCGCACTTGCCGCCCCCGGTGCGCAGCCAGGCAAGCACGCTCTGGTCGGCGTCGTCGCTCACCACCCAGGTGAAGCTGCGTGGCTCGCTCTCGTGGGCGTGAAGGGCAGAAAGCTCGGTGTAGAGACCGTTCAAGTCGCTCACCAGTCGCTGGATACCTGCGTGGCGCGGCTCGCCGAGCAGCCACCAGTCGAGCTCGCGGTCGTGGCTCCACTCCCGCCACTGGCCGAATTCGCAGCCCATGAACAGAAGCTTCTTGCCCGGCTGGGTCCACATCACGCTCAGGTAGGCGCGCAGGTTGGCGAACTGCTGCCAGGCGTCGCCGGGCATCTTGCCGATCAGCGAGCCCTTGCCGTGCACCACTTCGTCGTGGGAGATCGGCAGCACGTAGCGCTCGGAAAACGCGTACACCATCGGGAAGGTCATCTCCGAGTGGGCGTAGCGGCGGTAGACCGGATCCTTGGCGATGTAGGTCAGGGTGTCGTGCATCCAGCCCATGTTCCACTTGTAGGAGAAGCCCAGGCCCTGCTCATCGACCGGCTTCGTCACCCCCGGCCAGGCGGTGGACTCCTCGGCGATCACCAGGGCCCCCGGCGCCTCCTCAGCGACTACCTCATTGAGGTGGCGCAGAAAGTCGATCGCCTCCAGGTTCTCGTGGCCGCCGAAGCGGTTGGGAATCCACTCGCCGTCGTTTCGCGAGTAGTTGCGATAGAGCATCGAGGCCACGGCATCGACCCGCAGCGCGTCCACGTGGAAGTGGGTCAGCCAGTAAAGCGCCGAGGCGAGCAAAAAACCGTGCACCTCGCGCCGGTCCAGGTTGTAGATGTAAGTGTCCCAGTCGCGGTGAAAGCCCTCGAAGGGGTGTGCGTACTCGTAGAGCGCGGTGCCGTCGAAGCGGGCAAGACCGTGGGGGTCGGTGGGGAAGTGCGCCGGCACCCAGTCGAGGATCACGCCGAGCCCCGCCTGGTGGCAGGCATCGACGAAGAGGGCGAACTGTGCCGGGGTGCCGAAGCGGGCGCTGGGGGCGAACTGACCGAGCGGCTGGTAGCCCCAGGAGCCGCCAAAGGGGTGCTCCATGATAGGCAGAAGCTCGATGTGGGTGAAGCCGAGCTCGCTGACGTAGGGAATCAGGTGCTCGGCGAGATCCCGCCAGCTGTAGAGCGCGCCGTCGTCACCGCCGTGGCGCCGCCAGGAACCGGCGTGCACCTCGTAGATGCTCATCGGCCGGTCGCCCGCCTGGTACGCCGCGCGCCTCTCGAGCCAGGCGTCGTCGTGCCAGGTGAAGGGCGTGGTGTCCGCCACCACCGAGGCGGTGGAGGGCGGGGGCTGGGTGGCCCGGGCCACCGGGTCGGCGCGCCGGCCGAGCCCGCCGTGGGCTTCCAGCAGCTCGTACTGGTAGACGGCGCCGGGGGCGAGCCCGGGCAAAAACAGCTCCCAGACCCCGGCGGGATGGCGCAGGCGCATCACGTGGCGCCGACCGTCCCAGCCGTTGAAGTCGCCGACCACCGAGACCCGCCGGGCGTTGGGCGCCCAGAGCGCGAAGCGCACGCCCGCAACCCCCTCCAAGGTCATCGGCTGGGCGCCCAGGCAGTGGCCGAGGCGGCGGTGGTTGCCCTCGTTGATCAGATAGAGATCCGTCTCGCCGAGCAGCAGGCCGAAGCGGTAGGGGTCGTCGGTCACCTGCTCGCCCTCGGGCCAGCGGATGCGCAGCCGGTAGGGCGCGGCGTGGGGCAGCCGGGCGGCGAAGAGCCCCGGCACCTGCACCGCGCTCAGCACGGCGCGCACCTCGTCACGGTCGGCCTCGAGCACGTCCACGCCGATGGCGCCGGGCAGAAAGGCGCGCAGGTAAGGGCCGTCGGCATCGGCGTGCGGGCCGAGCAGCGCGAAAGGATCGCCGCAGGTGCCCTCGACCAGGGCGTGGGCGGCCTCCTCGTCGAGCCACAGGCGGTGGTCGACCACCCGGCGGGTGAACTCACTCATGGGAGCCTCCTTGGTCGAGCTGGTCGACGAACCCGGCCAGTGCCCGCAGTGGCACGCCAAGCCACGCCGGACGGTTGGCCGCCTCGTAGGCGATCTCGTAGGCGGTCTTCTCGAGCACGAACAGATCCACCGCCGCCGCGGGGCCATTGGGCTTGGCCCAGTCGTGGGGGATCTCCAGCGTCGCCTGCCAGTAGGCGTTCAAGAACGCCTGGCGGCCGCGCAGCAGATAGCGCTCCATCACCTGCGACGCGGTGGCGGTATCCGCCTCCAAGTCGTGAGCGTGGGCCTGTTCCGCCATGGCGTAGGCGTAGTCGAAGGAGCGCAGCATGCCCGCCACGTCGCGCAGCGGGCTGTCCTTGGCGCGGCGCTCGGCGAGCGGCCGGGCCGGCTCGCCCTCGAAATCGATGATGTAGGCGTCATCGTGGGCGACGAGCACCTGACCCAGGTGCAGATCGCCGTGGATGCGCGTCATCAAGCCGCCCAGCGAGAGCTCGGCCATGGTGTCGATGGCGCGGGACAAGGCCGAACGCCTGGCCAGCACGCCCTCGATCAGTGCCCGCTGCGTCTCGTCACTGCTCGCCTGGCGCTCGAGCAGCGCCAGCGCCTCGTCGACGCGCTCGCTCACCCGCGTCTTCCAGCGCGCCACCTGGGCGGCGTCGGCGATCTGCGAAGCGAAGTCCGTCTGCTCGGTGGGGGCGGCCAGCACCTCGTGCAGCTCGCCGAGCCGCCGACCCAGGGTTGCAGCGAACGCCTCGAGCTCCTCGAAGGCGCCATAGCGCGGGGCCTCGCGTGAAGTATCCGGGTTCGGTTCCTCGAGGATCGCCTCGCGAATCGCCCGCTCGAGCGTGGTGTGGGTCCAGGACCAGGCGTCGCCCTGGTTGTCGATGAAGCGCTGCAGCAGCATCAGCGTGCGCGGCTCGTCACCGTGCCAGCGCGTCACTTCGCCGAGCAGCTCGGCGGTGTGGGCGAAGCCCTGCTCGCTCAGGTAGCGGCTCATCTCCGCCTCTGGATGAACGCCGTGCTCGAGGCGACGAAAAAGCTTCAGCACCCACTGGTGGTTGATCACCACGGCGCTGTTGGACTGCTCGGCGCTCTGGTGGATCACCTCGAACGTCTCCGGCCAGGGCTCTGCGCCGAGCGCCGGGGTGGCGGTGAAGCGGATCTCGCCCTCGGCGCCCTCGAGCACCCGGGACTGGCGGATCGCCTCCAGCACCCCGAGGGCGAGATC
>NZ_JAMZBD010000099.1:0-8447 GCF_024158685.1 Halomonas sp. 707D4
CCGGCGATCACGCGCTCCAGAAGTTCCGGCAGCCAGGCCGGCTTGAGCTGCCCGGCCGGCGCCTGGCGAAGCTCGTCGAGCGACCACCACCGCCCCGGCATTTCGCGCCGCGTCTGGCTTGCCGGGTCATGGCGCACCAGAAAGTAGCGCTCGCGCCATCGCCCGGGCGACTGCTCGCCGGGCACCTCGCACTCGTGCAGCAGCGGGCCGAGCGGCCCCGCAAGGCCGGTGGACGCTTCGAGTGCGCGCCGCGCGGCCTCGCCAAACCCCTCTTCCAGACACAGCTCGCCCCCGGCGGGTCGCCAGGGGGCGGAGGCATTCGGGTGATGAATCAACAGCAGGCGATGGTCGGCGCTGACCACGAAAAGCTGCGCCCATTGGCGCGTATTGTTATCGGTATCCATAGACGTCCCACTCCTTGAAGAGCGGCAGCGCCGGGCGCAGGCGCTGCCTTTGGCGTGCTCGCGGCTCGCGCCGCCTTCAAAGCGTAGACGTCGATCCCCTTACCGCGCCACGAAACGTGGCTTGGCGATGCCGCTCAAGGCCTGCCGGGGAATCGTCAGGACCGGCTGGCCCTCGGCGTAGGGCGCGATGTCGTAGACGTCGTACTTCACCTGCCAGCCCTCTTCCATGGGAGCGATGTTGTCGCTCGGGGTGAACGGCCAGTTGGCGGCGAAGTCCGCCTCTCTGTCCGACTCGCGCGACCAGCGCTGGTGCGCCTCGCGAAGCGCGGCCTGGAAATCGCCTTCGCGCCCCGGGGTGATCATCTCACCGGGCTCGACGATGCGCGCCTCGCGCTCGTCGATGACCAGATAGCGCGTTGCCGGTAGGCCGTGTGCCTGGCCCGAGAAGTAGGTGTAGCTGTTGAGTTCGAGCACCAGCAGATCGTCGTGACGGGAAACCACGTCCGCCTCGAGCACGGCGCTGCTCGCGCCCGCCTGGGGCGAGGACATCCCGCTCTCCCGGGCCTGGGCGAAGAAGTCGTTGGCGAAGCGCTCCCAGGTGACGCGCCTCGCTCCCGCACCTTCATCGCCTCCATCCAGCCCCGCCAGGGCGACGAGCCGGGCGCGCAGCTCGCGGGTCAGCGCCTCGGACTTGGGAAACTCGAGCGACGACACGCGCACGTCATCGCACTGCTCGCCTTGGCAGCCGGGGGCGACGAAGTACTTCTCCTCGGCCAGCGTCACCATGGCGTAGGGCTCGACGGGGCGGCTTTCCATGCTCTGGCAGCCCGCCAGCATGATGGCCACCACACCCAGGGCACTCGCTTGAATGGGTTGCATAACGCCTCCTCTTGTCGATGTTCGTCCTTGAACCGCCCCGGGCGCTCTTTCGCCGCCCGGGTGTCGGCTTTAAATGTAAACGCCCTTGCCGCACAAAGCGAACAAGGGCGTGGTCGATCAAGACGTTGAGGCGCTCAACGACTCAAGCGTCCGGCTCCAGCTGGGTCGGCTCGGCCTCGACGCCGACCTCGAACAGGCCGCTGCCGTAGGAGCCGTAGCCCCGGGCGTGGATGGTGTAGGTACCGGGCAAAAGCGGCGCGCTCAGCAGCGCGTTCGAGCCCTGACCGCCATCATCGTCGGAGAAGGAGACGCCTTCGCCGGAAAGCTCGAGGTAGGCGTCGAAGTCCGTGGAATCCATGCGAATGGTCACCTCGGAGCTCTCCTCGAGGGTGAGCTGGTAGTTGACGTCTTCGCCGCTGTACCAGCCGGTGGCGCTGTCGCCCGGGGCGAGTTCGCCGCCGTTTTGCAGCTCGACGCCTTCGGGAAGCTCTCGCTGTGCCACGGCGAGCGAGAACATTCCGGCACCGGACCCGTAGGCGGTACGCGCGGTGATGCGGTAGGTGCCCGGCGCGAGGAAGTCGGCGATACGCGCATCCAGGCCCTCGCCCCCATCGTCGTCTTCACGGTAGTAGTTGTCGTCGCCTTCGATCTCGAGGAAGGCGTCGATGTCGTCGGAGGTCATGTCGACCTGGTACATGCCGGCCTCTTCGACCTCGAAGGTGTACTCGAGCGCCTGGCCGCTGTACCAGCCGTTGAGCGACTCGCCCGACGCGATGGGACCGTCGTTGCGCAATTCGCCGCCGGGGAACTCCTTGGTCTGCGCCGACAACGTATACACGCCGTTGCCGCTGCCGTAGGTCTGGGCGCGAACGGTGTAGTCGCCGGGCTCGAGGAAATCGGTAATCTGGGCGTCGAGATTGCCGCCGCTGTCATCGTCCTCACGCTGGTAGCCGTTCGGGCCCTCGAGGGTGAGGTAGGCATCGAAGTCATCGGAGCGCATGTCGATCTGGTACATGCCGGCTTCTTCGATGGTCAGGGTCACGGCGCGCTCGTCGCCCTGCAGCCAGCTGTCCATGGGTTCGTCGAGGCTCAGCGTATCCGAGTCGCTGAGCTCCATCAGGCGAGGGTAAAGGGTGAACGGGCCGTAGCTGCTGGCGTCGTAGCCGCTCACGGTCACCAGGTAGTCGCCCCCTTCCTCGACGCGATAGCGCAGGGTCTCGGCGCTGTCGAGCAGCTGGAGCTGGTCGTCGAACAGTGACACGACGCCGTTGAGCGCGCCGCTCAGGCTCAGCTCCACCAGCGCGTCCTCGTCGAGGCTCAGCCCGTAGGAAAGAAAGCGACTGCCGTTGTTGCCGTTGAGCTGCGCACTCGAGGTGAGCTCACCGCGCGTGCGTTCATCGAGCGCCAGGTAGTCGAGCCCCTCCAGAGCACTGGATGTCTGCGTAGCGTCGGCCTTGCCGCTCTGGTCGCCGGCCTTGTCGCTGGAAACCGCCTCGGGTATGGACAGGGCAATCATGAAGCCGATCAGGGCGCCGCCTGCGACACCAGTGACAAGCATTAACGAAGAACTTTTAGTCATGGCAGATCCTTATCGCGTCACTTGAACGAACAAGATATTAGCACGCCGACCGTTCTATCAGCAGTTGCTTATCGATCGAACAGGGCCCGCTTTACCCGGTGAAGTACACCGCGATCCGCGCTTCAAGTAAATCGCTTTAACTTACTGACCAGACTAAAAGAGTTGGCCAGTGAACTAAAATCGCGATTTGGTGTACATCGTCGCCGATCGTCGCAAAGCTTGCCGAACACCAACCGGGGCGTTACCATCGCGAAGCCTTTGTCGGGCACCTCACCAATGAAGTCCGGTTCGATACTCAACGAGGTACTCCAATGGGAGCCTATGGAAGACGCATCAAGACAAGCATGTTCGCGGTTTTATTGAGTGTAGTGTCGACGGGCGTATTTGCCCAAGAGACCGATTTCCAGGAAGGTGTGGCCTCCTTCTACAGCGACCGATTCCAGGGCGCGACCACCGCCAGCGGTGAAGCCTTCGACCAGCAGGCGCTGACCGCCGCCCACCCAAGCCTGCCCTTCGGCAGCAAGGTGCTGGTGACACGGCCCGATACCGGTCAGGAAGTGGAAGTGCTGATCAACGATCGCGGCCCCTTCGTCAAGGGACGCATCATCGACCTTTCCAAGAGCGCGGCACGTCAACTCGGCATGGTTCGTCGCGGCACCGCCCCGGTCATGCTGACGCTGATCAACTAGCGCCCGACCGGCCCGCAACAGGACTTAACGGCTAGCACACACACCGGTGTGATACCCCTTGAGCCACCGCCCGTTCTCGCGATACCCCAAACGGCCCTCCTCACGAGGGCCGTTTTTTATTTGTTAAGTATCTCGAACTTGCTTCGTCGTGCAGGGTCACTACCTTCGATAAGGAGTGAATCGATCCATCACGCAGGAGGCCATGATGCAATCACGCTACTTCACGCTGACCGACTACCCCACCGGCTTGCCCCGCCGCGAGCTGTTCGCGCTCGAGACCCAGGAGCTACCCGAGCTTGGCCCCAACGAGGTGCGCATTCGCAACCACTGGCTCTCCGTCGACCCCTACATGCGCGGCCGCATGAGTGGCGTTCGCACCTACGTTCCGCCCTTCGAGCTCGGCAAGCCCATGGAAGGCGGTGCCATCGGCGAGGTGATCGAATCGACCGATACCAAGGTCAAGGTGGGTGACCGGGTCAGCCACATGGGCGGCTGGCGCGACGTGGCCCAGCTCCCCGCCCAGGGCGTCACGGTGCTTCCCGACCACGACGTGCCTGAGCAGGCGTACCTGGGGATTCTCGGCATGCCGGGCATGACCGCCTGGACGGGTCTCAACCGCATCGCCGAGTGCAAACCCGGCGACAACGTGCTGGTGAGCGCGGCGAGCGGCGCGGTGGGCTCGCTCGCCGTGCAGCTGGCCAAGGCTAAGGGGTGTCACGTGGTCGGCATCGCAGGCGCCGCCCACAAGCTCGCCTGGCTCGAATCCGTGGGCGTGGAGCCCGTGACCTACAAGGATCGCACCGCCGGTGAGCTGAGCGATGCCATCCAGCTGGCCAGCCCCGAAGGCATCGACGTCTACTTCGAGAACGTCGGCGGCATTTGCCTCGAGGCGGCACTTTCCCAGCTCAACGAAGGCGCGCGCATCGCGGTATGCGGCATGATCGACAGCTACAACGCCGAGAAGCCCGCCCCGGGGCCGAGCAACCTCTCGCAGCTGGTGGTACGCAAGGCGAAGATGCAGGGCTTCATCGTCGCCGACCACTGGTCGAACTACGGCTACTTCCTCAACGAGGTCGCCCCCCAGGTCGCCGCGGGCAAGTTCGATTATCAGGAAACCGTTAAGGAGGGGCTCGAGAGTACCCCGGAGGCGTTCCTTGCGCTGTTCGAAGGCGGCAACACCGGCAAGATGCTGGTGAAGCTGACCGACTGATTCGCGGGCCTGACCACGCGCTGGAAGCCGCTCCTTACCGGGGCGGCTTTTTCGTGGGCACTCCCTTGATCGACCGCGAATCCATTCGACCATTCGCGAATTGATTATTAGACTGATCGCATACGCCCACCATATCGATCGTCATCACGAAGGGAATCCCATGAACGAACATCCACGCGCCCACGGCTTCTGGCTCGCGCTGCTGCTGGGGGTGGTGCTCGGCATCGCCGGCATCGCGCTTGCCATCGGCGGCGGCAAACTATTGAGCCTGGGCGGCAGCGCCTACTATCTCGTCAGCGGCATCGTCCTCGTCGTCGTCGGCGTCCTGCTGGCGCGACGCCGGGGAGCAGCGCTGTGGCTCTACGCCGTCCTCTTGCTGGGCACCCTGCTCTGGGCCCTGTGGGAAGTAGGCCTCGACTGGTGGCAGCTCGTGCCCCGGGTCGCCATTCCCTGCCTGATCGCCATCGTCATGCTGCTGCCCTGGTGGCGCAAGCCGCTGCATTCACGCGGCGGTAGCCTGGCGCTTTTGACGAGCGTCGTTGCCTGCATCGCGGTAGCCATTGCCAGCCAGTTCACGTCGCCTGGTGTGATCGAGGGTTCGCTTGCCGACAACCGCGCCAACGCCGAGCCCAACCCGGCTCAGGTGGCCGGTGATGACTGGCCCGCCTACGGCGGCACCAACGCCGGCACTCACTACTCGTCGCTTGATCAGATCACGCTGGACAACATCGGCGAGCTCGAAGAGGCGTGGCGCATCCAGACCGGCGACGCCCCCGGCCCGGACGCCCCACCCGAGATCACCAATCAGAATACGCCGCTGAAGGTGAACGATCGCCTGTATATCTGTACCTCCCACAGTCGCGCCATGGCGCTTTCACCCGAGACGGGCGAAACGCTTTGGGAGTTCGACCCGGAGATCAGCACCCAAGGCGCCGAAAACTTCTCGATGTGGCCGCACATGACCTGCCGGGGCCTGGCCTATTTCGACGCGGCCAACTACGCCGCCGACGCTAACGCCGAAGCGGCGCCTGCATCGAGCCCCGCACGACAGCCTTCGCTCTTGTTCGCCGAGCGCGACGCTTTTGCCATCGACGTGACGCTGCTCGAAGGCTTTTTGGCCGCCGCCGAAAACGACGACGAAAACGCCCCGTCGATGATGCTCAGCCAGACCGACGTCATGTGCCCGCGCCGTCTTTACCTGCCCACCGCCGATGCCCGCCTGATTGCGCTCAATGCCGATACCGGTGAGCCCTGCGCCGGGTTTGGTGACAACGGCACGGTGGATCTGACGCGCAATATCGGCGAGTTCAACCCGGGTGGCTACTACTCCACCTCGCCGGCCACCGTGACCGAAAACCTGGTGATTCTAGGCGGCCACGTGACCGACAACGCCTCCACCGACGAGCCCTCCGGCGTGATTCGCGCCTTCGACGTGCGCACCGGCGAGCTGGTCTGGAACTGGGACAGCGGTAATCCCGAAGAAACCGAGCCGCTTTCCGATGACGAGGTCTATACCCGCAACTCGCCCAACGTCTGGCCGCCGATCAGCGTCGACGAGGAGTTGGGGCTCGTCTACCTGCCCATGGGCAACGCCACGCCGGACCAGTACGGCGCCGATCGCAGCGAAAACGACGAAACCTACAGCGCGGGCCTGGTGGCGCTGGAGCTCGAGACCGGCCAGGTGGCCTGGGTCTACCAGTTCGTTCACCACGACCTGTGGGACATGGACATGCCCGCCCAGCCGGTGCTGATCGATCTGGCCACCGACGAAGGCGTGCAGCCCGCGGTGATCCAGCCCACCAAGCAGGGCAGCCTTTACGTTCTGAACCGGGAAACCGGCGAGGCGATCGTGCCGATCGACGAGATCCCCGTTCCCCAGGGCGCGGTGGAAGGCGACTGGACCGCCGAAACCCAGCCCCGATCACAGCTGAACCTCTTGCCGCCGCCGCTCACCGAGCGCGACATGTGGGGCGCCACGCCCTTCGATCAGATGATGTGTCGCATCCAGTTCAACTCGCTGCGCTACGAAGGCCAGTACACCCCGCCCTCGCTCGAGGGCAGCATCGTCTACCCGGGCAACGTCGGCGTCATGAACTGGGGCGGCGTCGCCGTCGACCCGGAGCGCCAGACGCTGTTCACCGGCGCCAAGTACCTGGCCTTCGTGTCGCGTCTGATTCCGCGTGAAGAAGTGGAAGAAGGCGAGGGCTCGGCCAGCGAACAGGGGCTCCAGCCCAATACCGGCGCGCCCTACGCCGTCGAACTCGGCCCGCTTTTGTCGATCTTCGATCTGCCCTGCCAGGCGCCCTCCTGGGGCGACGTGGCCGGTATCGATCTGCAAAACGCCGAGGTGGTGTGGAAGCACCCCAACGGCACCACCCGAGACAGCATGCCGCTAGGCCTGCCGATCGGCCTGCCGGTCGGCGTTCCGGCGCTGGGTGGCCCGCTCACCACAGCGGGCGGCGTCACCTTCATGAGCGGCACGCTGGATCAGTACCTGCGCGGCTACAACCATGAAACCGGTGAAGAGATCTTCAAGGCGCGCCTGCCCGCTGGCGGCCAGGCCACGCCCATGACCTACACCGGCGCCGACGGCCGCCAGTACGTGGTGATCAGCGCCGGCGGCCACGGCACCTTCGGCACCAAAATGGGCGACTACGTGATCGGCTACGCGCTGCCACAGTAATCCCCTTCTCGGCCGTGCATGACGCACGGCCTTCAACACAAGACGGGCAGCCCTTGGGCTGCCCGTCTTGTGTTGAAGCATGCAAGCGACCTAGAACGCAAGCTCCACGCCAGCGTAGACGCTGCGCCCCGGCGCCGGCTCGAAATAGCGCCCGAAGGTGCCGTTGAGGCGCGTATTGTCGTAGTACTCGCGATCGAACAGATTGCGAAGCCCCACGTAGGCGTTCAGGTTCGACGCCTCGCTCAGTTGCCAGCCATCGCCCACCCGAAGGTTCACCAGCCAGTAGCTCTCCACCTCAACCTCGTTGGCGTTGTCGGCCACCAGATCCCCGACGTACTCGGTCTCGAGGGTGGCGAAACGCTCGCCCGAGCCCTGCCAGGTGAGCTGGCTGATCCAGGTTCGTTCGGCAAGCCCGGGGATGCGGTTGCCGTCGAAGCGCGCCTCACCGCTTTGGAACTCGTCGAAGTCGTAGCGCGCCAGGGTCAGGGCGCTGTCCAGTCGCCAGGCATCGGCGAACTGCCAGCCAAGCGATAGCTCCACCCCGTCGCGGTCGGTATTGCCCGCGTTCTCGTAGAAGGTGCGCCCGCCCTCGTCGAACGGTACCAGTTCGTCGCGAACGCGAACCGAGAACAGCGCCAGGTCGTAGTCGAGCGCCCACGGCGCCACGTAGCCGCGCAGGCCCACTTCGCGATTCCACGCCTTCTGCGGCTCGACGCCGGGATTGAAGCCACCGCCGGCAGGGTTGGCGAACTCGGCGAAGGTCGGCGTCTCGAAGGCGGTGCCGGTATTGACGTAAAGCTGGTGCTGCGGGCGGTAGCGATAGCTTAGCCCCGCAGAGCCGCTCCACTCGTTGAACGTCTGCTCGCCCCCTTGATCGCCGTCGTCGAGATAACGATCATCCACCTCGAGCGCCACGCGATCGAAGCGTGCGCCCAGCGACAGCGTCAGCTCATCCGTCAAGCCAAGATCGCCCTGGGCGAACACGCCGGTAGCGGTGGCGGTC